>JAESSL010000020.1 GCA_016764135.1 Alphaproteobacteria bacterium | reverse complement strand
GAAACCACCTTCGCCGCCGATTGCGCCGCCGAGCTGATCGGCGAGGCCAACGTCAACCGCAACCGGTCGCGCATCATGGGGTCAGAGGACTTTTCCTACATGCTGAACGTGCGCCCCGGCGCCTATATCAACATCGGCAATGGCGATCAGGACGGGTTTTGTCAGGTCCACAATCCGGGATACGACTTCAACGACGCCGTCCTGTCGCATGGCGCCGCCTATTTCGCCACCGTGGCGGAGCGAAAACTGGCGGCGCGGTAGAGGACAAACACGGGGCGGCACTGACGACCCTATTGCGCAGCGACCATTCGAGCGCAGCGCCTGGATGGCGGCGGCGCACGACGCCCATGGGTACACCCTGACCGAAATCGCCGCGATGCCGATCTTCACTACGCTACGGTCTGCAGGATCATCAAGGCGCGGTGGGATGGCGGGAATGTAAAAAACAAGACGTAGCCCCTTTGATGCTTTTACGGGACAAGACCAAGTGGCCACGTATTCTACAGCATTAGTTGTGGTTGCGGCTGAAAATTTTGAGGCTCAACTTAACATTTTACACACTAAATAATACCTTTGACACTCACCGTTAACACATAGAAAATACTTGCAATATATTTATTAGTACACTTAAAAGTGGATCGAAAATGGATGTTTTTATCAGTTGGTCAGGGGAAAAAAGCAAAAAAATTGCTGTAGCCCTAGGTGAATGGCTTCCATCTGTAATACAAAGCATTAAGCCATTTGTTTCTTCGGAAACCATACTCAAGGGAAGTCGGTGGGGTCCAGAAATAGCAAAAAATTTAGAAACTTCCGGGTATGGAATTCTTTGTTTAACGCCAGAAAACCTTGAGGCACCATGGCTGTTGTTTGAAGCTGGAGCGCTATCAAAGATGTTTGGAGACTCTCATGTTGCTCCTATTTTAATTGGAATTAAACGACAGGATGTGAAAACACCATTGTCACAGTTTCAAAGTGTTGTTTTTGAACGAGATGAATATCTAAAACTAGTAAAGTCACTAAATGTAGCGAATACAGAAGAACCTTTAGATGATACTCGCCTACTGAAGATATTTTTAACGCTATGGCCGGACTTAGAAAACGTGTTGAAAGAAGTAGAAGGTGATTTTACTAAAATTTCTAAAAGTAGGTCAGCTAAAACACCTCCAAAGGAAATTCGAGAGGCTAATTTAGAATCAATTCAATCAACACTTGAAGAACTTGTTTTGAATTTAAGAAGTAATAATAGGCTATTGAATGATCCTGCAGAAATACTTCCACAAGAATATCTGTTATCTATTCTAAGAAAAGCAGACATACCTAGCCTTTCAAGGAGTGGTTCTCATTCAAGGCGTAGTTCTAAGGAAAACCGTTCTGCATGGAATTACCTTCAGAGTGCTTTAGGCGATATGGATGTTTGGTTTAAAAATAATGACGGGGAGGTTGCAATAAGCGCCAGTCAGTATAAAGAATTTAAAGTACTGTATACTGAGATTGAAGAAGTCTGCAGACATCTAATTAGAAAAGAGACATTTTCTTAAAGAGGCATGTTAGCTAAAAAACACGTTTGGAGGAAAATTTTGATGTTCACACCCTCAGGTGCGTGTAACCCCTCAATACGCTGTGCGCGAAAACTCCAATGCATAAAAATGGGGTCAGGTCTTGTTTGATGCGCGGGTATGACGGTGAAGGCTGGCATTCAAAGTTTTCAGCGTCCTGAACTACGCGCGCAACTGTGGCAATACGCCCTCGGACAACCCCTTCAGCAAGGCGTCCGGATGCGCCCAGGTGCCTTCGTCGCGAAACCAGATTGCGTCGATATCCAGCGCCGTGAGCGAGCGCACGTGATCGGCGACCTCGTCCGCCGACCCCACCGCAATCATCGCCTCGACCGCGTCATCGGGCACATAGGATGCAAAGCGCTTGGCTTCTTCCCAATCCACCGCATGGCCGAGGTCGGGATAGGGCGGTTTGCCGCCGCTGGGAATGTCGGGAACCGTCAGCCCTGCGCGGGCGAACAACTCTTCTACATTGCGGCTTTTGCAAAGATTACCAACGCAGGGCCGCATCAAATCGATGGCCCGCGCCTTGTCGTCATCGACGCAGGCGTTCACGACCAGCATACGGCGCACGTCTTCGCGCTTTCTGCCGCCGCGCGCCATACCGATTTCCACCTGCTCCAACGCCCATTCAACGCAGCCCGGCGCGGCGCCAACCATAATCAGCACGCCGTCAGCGACTTCACCGGCCAGTTGCAGCGCTTTGGGGCCACTGCCCGCCAGATAAATCGGCAGATCCGGATGCGGCGGCTTCAACTCTATCTCATGTCCGCCCAATTCGGTCTTCGCGCCGCTAAAGACGCTGCGCCATAGCTCCGTCGACTCCCGCATCAACTTCAACGTCGCCGCCTTCTTGCCAATAATATAGGCGGAGCTGAACCCGGACCCGACNACAAGATCGGCCCGCCCGTCAGAGACTTCATCAAGGGTCACAATCGCGCTGCCCACGGCGACGGGATGGCGGGTGATGGGGTTGGTGACCCCCGGCCCCAAGCGCATCGTCTTGGTCTCCAGCGCCGCGCAGGTCAGGTGCATGTAGACGTCGCGCCACAACCCCGCGAGGAGCGGCGTATCGGGCATCCACATGAAGTCGAACCCCGCCGCCTCGACCTTGGCGGCGTAGGCGCCGGTTTCCTGCGGCGTGCCCACCATGGGGACCCTGAGACCAAATTGAACGCTCATGACTTTAAAACTCCTGTAAACGCGACAAAGACCGCCGTTAACGGCGCCGGGTGCAAGCAAGGCTTCGAAAACGGGGTTTTATCAGCAGATTTTCACGCGGGCGGGCCGCAACATGGGTTAATGCTAGCCAATGTCGCCGAGAAAGAAAGGGCGTCCTGACAGACTAATCCGACATTCGGACAAATTCCTGCGGAGATCGGCCCATATGGCGCGTAAACATCGCGGTGAACGCCGACGGGCTCGAATATCCCAGATCGAGCGCCACAGTAGTGATGGACGCGCCGCCAACCAGACGGGGCAACGCCGCCTGAAGGCAGGCGCGGCGACGCCATGCAGAAAAACTCAACCCGGTTTCGCGTCGAAACAGCCGGGTGAAGCTCCGACGGCTCATGGCGAGGTCGGCGCACCAGTCGTCAATCGAATTACGGATAGACGGCGATTCCAGAAATTTTCGACAAGCCGCCGCGAGCCTGGCCTGTCTGGGCTCGTCCTGGCTGGGAAACGGCGTCGATAACGGCAAGACAGGGGCATCGCGCGTTTCGTCGACAATCAACGTCATAATGCGCCCGGCGCGGCTCTGCCTGTCATATTCAACCGGCAGATCGACCGCCGCGATCAACAACTGCCGCAGGAGCGGCGAAACGCCGATGACCTGACAGTGTCGGGGAAAGCGCTCTGAAGTTTCACGGTCAAAATAGACGCTCCGCGTCGCGACATTCGATTGCATCCGGATGCTGTGCTGTATCCCATGGGGAATCCACACGCCCTCGCGCGGCGGAACGACCCATCCGCCTTCTTCGGTCTCAACGATCATCGTGCCGTATTCCGCATACAGCAATTGTGCGCGCTGATGCCGATGCGGCGGGTGAAAATACCCCGCAGGATATTCGTTTCCGACCGCGATGACGGATTGCGGCGCGCTTTCAAACTGATTGGCTCTTGCGTCCTTGACCATGGCCCAAACTCTATAGACTTCGACCCATAATCGAAAGCAGGCCAAACTATATGAACCTAGCCTAGGGGGACCTCTGCAAACTCAGCCCGTATCGGATCGCACCCTATGCCCATTCTCGATATTGCGCTTCTCTCCGCTGCGGCGTTCTGTACATCGGCGCTGACTGCGGTCGTGGGCACGGGCGGCGGCACCGCGCTTATTGCGATCATGCTGCAATTCATGACGCCCGCCGCCGCCATTCCGGTTCACGGGGTTGTCCAACTGGCGTCAAACACCACACGGGTGTGGCTGTTCTGGAAGTTCATGTCGTGGCGCATCATCATCCGTTTCGCCGCGCTCATGCCGCTGGGCGTTTGGTTGGGCCTGGAATTGTTTCAGGGCCTGCCCGCAGAGGCCATTCAGATTTTGATCGGCTGCTTCCTGATTATCTCCCTCGGACTGCGCCAGATTGGCGAGCTACGCGACAAGGACGTTCCCTTGTGGGCCTTCGTCCCCATCGGGTTTATCACAGGCGTACTCAACATGATCGTCGGCGTCATTGCGCCGGTTCTGGGCGTGTTGATGATCCGCAAAGAGCTCTCGAAGGAAGAGATTGTCGGCACGCTGGGTTTTTTCGGCTTTATCGGAAATTTGCTCAAAATCATCGGGTTCACGCTGATCGGGTTCAGCTTTGCAGAGTATGGATTGACGATGCTTTGCATGGTCCCGGCGGCGGTCATCGGCACGCGCGTAGGGCGGGCGGTTCTGAGTAATCTGGACGACCGGCTGTTTCTAATCGGCTTCCGACTTGTGCTGGTCGCCCTCGCCATCAAGCTGATCGCCTTTGATGGGTTGGGACATTATTGGGCCTGACGAGATTTGAGCCAAAGGGTTTGGCGAAATCTGCTAGATCTTGAAATTAACCGTAACATTGATTATATTCCTATTTAAGGTTTACCGCAGCGCCGCAACAGTCCGTCAATTTTGCTAATGGATGTTAACGAATGCGTAGCCATGTTAATGAAATAAGGGGGCCTCGAGGTTAAACGGGCGCCCGGAATAAACTTTAAACGATACGCATCTTCCTGGAGTCGCCTTATGTCCACCGGTCTCAGTCAGATCAATTTGCAAATTATGTGGCTCCGTCTGATTTCGGTGGTCGAAGAACAGGCCCAGACTCTCTTGCGGACGGCGTTCAGCTCGATGGTTCGCGAATGTGGCGACCTTTCCGCCGGCGTCTTCGACATGAACGGTAGAATGCTCGCCCAGGCCGTTACCGGAACGCCGGGCCACGTGAATTCCATGGCCGAGTCGGTGAAGCATTTTTTGCGGCATTTTCCCGCCGAGACCATGAAGCCCGGCGATATTTACATCACCAATGATCCCTGGATGGGCACCGGACACCTCAACGATTTTGTGCTGACGACACCCGCCTTTCACAACGGTCGTATGGTCGCCTTGTTTTCCTGCACCAGCCATCTGATCGATATTGGCGGCATCGGGTTTGGGCCCGACGCCACCGACGTGTTTATGGAAGGCATTTACATTCCGTTCCTCAAACTTGCCGACCAGGGCGTGATGAACGAAACCCTGCTCGCCATGGTGCGCGCCAACACCCGCCAGCCGGTGGAATCCGAAGGCGATGTCTATTCATTGGCCGCGTGCAACGATGTTGGCTGTGTGCGTCTGTCGGAAATGATGGGCGAATTCGGTCTGGATGATCTAGAAGAACTCGGTGCCTATATCGAGAAAAGCTCCAATGACGCCGTATTAGCGGAGTTGGCGAAGCTGCCGAACGGGACGTATCACAACCGAATGCAAATCGACGGATATGACGCGCCGCTTGAACTTGTGGCGGCGGTGACGATTTCCGACACCGGCATTCATGTCGACTTTGACGGCACCTCGCCTGAGTCGCGCTATGGCATCAATGTGCCGATGTCCTACACGACCGCCTACACCTGCTTCGGCTTGTCCTGCATCATGTCGTCGGAGATTCCCAACAATGCGGGCTCGCTGGCGCCGTTGACGGTTTCGGCGCCGGTCGGCTGTATTTTGAACGCGCAAAAACCGGCGGCCGTTTCCTCACGCCACGTGGTTGGTCAGCTGTTGCCGGATGTGGTGTTTGGCTGCCTCCGTCAGGCGGCGCCGGAGCGCGTGCCCGCCGAGGGGACCTCGTGCCTCTATAACCTCAACCTCCGTGGCCGAGATCTTGGCGCAAACGGTTCTGGCGCGGGATATGTGGTGACCGCCGTCACCAATGGCGCACCGGCCATGCGGATGGCCGCGAAGAAGAAATTCCTTTGGAAGAGGTTAGTGTTGGTGACCATTTACGCGTGCGCCCAGGCGATA
>JAESSL010000019.1 GCA_016764135.1 Alphaproteobacteria bacterium | reverse complement strand
CGCCATGCGCGCCCGACGCTGTCGCTCATGATGACGGCGACGTCGCATCCGGTGGAATTTTTAACCGCATCGCGGAATTTTTCGGCGCTGCCGTCAGGGTCGACGGGTAGTAACAACACCCGCTCCCGACCGTCTTTTGAGCCAATATTGGAGGCGTCGATCCCCGCATTCGCCATCACGAAGCCTAATCGATGGGCGACGACGATGACGCCGGGGCGATAGCGCAGCACTTCTTTTGATTCCGACAAGATCAGTTCAACTTGCCGGGGGTCTTTTTCCGTCGCCGCCGCCAGGGTCTCGGCCTCGGCGCTGGGGGTCACCTCGTCAAAATAGGCGTAGCGGTCTTCTGCTTTCGAAAAGACCTTTTGCGCAATGATCAGGACATCGCCGTCGCGCAATTCCATGTCCGCGCGCGCGATGGCGGACAAGACGAGCCCGGGCAAATCATCGCCCGGCTCGATCATCGGAATATCCGGGATTGCGGTGAAGGTGACGGGATCGGTCACTTATTTTGGCTCCGCTTTCGGCTCGCCTGTGATGCGAATGCCCGCGCCGTCAATTTTGTATCGGCGGTTCATGTGGATCAGGACCGAGGTCAGCGCTTCGGCGACGACCGCGTTGTCGATGGGCCCCGCGTGCCAACCACGCATGTTGGCGGCCTCGACCAGTTCGATCACCGCGCTGCGCGCTGCGGGATCATTGCCGCTGACCAGTACGTCGCAGTTAATTTCGTGGTCGAGCTCGCGCAAATGCACGGCGGCGACGTTTTGAAAGGCGGAGACGACGCGCACGCCGTCGCCCAGAAGAAGCTGCGCCGCCTTACCCGCCGATCCTTCCGGCGGTAAATTGACGCGCGCGACCTTGGGCGGCGCCAGCGGCACGGTGACGTCGACCAGAATTTTACCCTGAACCTCTGCGGTGACCTCTTCCAGCGAGGGGCGCTGGTTAGAATGCGGGACCGTCAACACGACGATGTCGGCGGCTTTGGCCGCGTCCTTGTTGCCCAGGCCTGAAACCGTTCCGCCAATAGCGGTGCGAATTTCATCGGCGGCGGTCTCGGCGCGTTCGGCGGATCGTGATCCCAGAATGACGGAGTATCCGGCGGAAACCCATCGGTAGGCTAATCCGGAACCGAGCGCGCCCGTGCCTCCAAGCACAGCGATTGTCGGGCGTTGGTCTGCCATTGTGTGATGCTCCGTTCTTTAGCGTTAGCGGGTTGGCCTTTAGCGCTGGCCGGTTTGAAAGTCTGGGGTTTAATCTTAGCGGAATGCGGCGATTCCCGTAATTTCACGGCCTTGAATCAGGGTCAGAATGTCGTCAATTCCATCGGGAACCGATAACATGCGCACGTCGCGCCACAATTGTTCCAATCCTGCTTCGCGCGTTATTCCCATACCACCATGAACATGCATGGCAAGGGAAATCGCGGCTTCGCAGCTTTTCGTCGCGTGGCGTTTGGCCATCGCAGCCGCGCCGTTTTCCCGCTTTCCCTGGTCCATCATATCCAGTGCGTAATAGCACAGGAGCCGCGTTGTCATAATCGCCGATTCGATATCGGCCAAATGCTGTTGCACGAGCTGGTGACCCGCGATTGGCTTGCCGAATTGCTCTCGTACGCCGGCGTAATCGACCGCTTGATCAAACGCCTTTTGGGTCAGTCCCGCCGCGGCGAGCCCGATAAGCGGGCGGTTACCGTTCCACGTCACTGTCAGCATTCGCGCCGCGTCGCCGCCGGAACTCAGAATATTTTCGACCGGGACGCGGCAATCCTCGAACACGGCTTCGGCCAGATGGCCCTGCTGCAACCCGACGGTTTCGATCTCGCGGACCTCAAAGTTTGAGACATCGGGCTCGACGATGATCCGTTTCAGGGTGTTTCGGCCCTTATCGTCGACGCCGTCGATACAGGTCACGGCCATGATGTCGGCGACGGAGCCGTTGGATATCCACAATTTTCGACCGTTTACGATGGCGGTGTCGCCGTCGATGTCCATGCGTGTGGTCATGCCGCGCGGGTCTGACCCGGCGCCCGGCTCCGATGTCGCGGTCCCGGCGATTTTTTTGCCCGACAGCAAATCCGGTAGAAATCGCTCCCGTTGCTCTGGCGTTGATTCCGCGAAGATGCGCGAGACCGTGACTTCATGCGCCATGACCGAGACGGCGAACCAGGCGGGCAGTTGTTCGAATATTAACCCGTAATCCAGCATCTTCAGCCCGCCGCCACCGTATTCGACGGGAAGGCGCGGCGCTGAAAGGCCCTGACGGGCGGTGACTGCAAATAAACCCTGAAGGGCGGATTTGGGCAGGGGTTGATCTGCAGGATGGGCGTCGAGGACAGGTTGAATGTCGCGTTCAACCATGCTGATTGCCGAGTCGCGGATCAAATTTTGCTCTTCGCTCAGCTGAAAATCCACGCCGCTCTCCCGATTGATTTATCTAGGTCGGTCCCGCACCGTCGCCGATTAGGGTCGCTAATTTTCTGCCTGAGCGCTGAAAATACAAGCCTCGCTATTGCTTCTTGGTGGCTTGTTCGGCCTTTTTGGCTTCCCAGATTGGTTTGAAATCATAGGTCGCGTAGAATTCCGTCGAAAATCCGCCCCAGGCCGACTTTTCGACCGCCAGATTAACTTCGCGCAGACGCGAGGCGGGGACGCGCAAGGTGGCGACCTGGCCGATTCCCATCATGACGTACCAGGACGCGACTTCGATGCCCTCCGGGGGGAACATTTCCCAAAAACCGGTTTCTGCGTGATGGGCGTTAATTTCCGCCAGACTTTTTGTCTGATCGTGTTTCAGGAAAACCGTTAAGAGAATTTCATCGTCTTTTTTGGCCATGGAGTTTCGCCTTTCAAGTGGGACTGTTCAGCTGGATTTTGCTCTCCAACGGGAAATACGATCAAGGGAAAATATTTACGAGACTCGCCTTTCAGTTCTCTGGCGCTATCTCCATAATCGGTGTGGGCAGGCGGATGGCGCGCCGCCACGACAGAAACTTCAAACGGAGCGGTTCTTTGTATTTTGACCGTCGTCTCTGGGCGTTTACGGAAGGGGTCCGGGGACGCATATTCTGGGCTGTCTTTGTTGGCCTCATCTCCGCCGCCGTTGGCGTGGCGCGCCTGGCCCTGCTGGGCTGGTTGCTGGCGAAAGTCTTTCGCGGCGATCAGTTAGAGACGCTTATTGAGCCGTTTCTGATGGTCGCGGGCATTATGGCGCTGCGCGGGGTGCTGGAATACGGTCGCAACATGGTGGCCCATAAAACCGCCGCCATCGTCCAATTGACGTTGCGCGAACAGATGTATGCCAAGATTGTCGAATTGGGGCCGGCGCATTTCGGGATGCAGCGCACGGGCGACGTGATCTTGTCGTTGGTGGACGGGGTCGAGCAACTCGAGACTTATTTTGGGCAGTATTTACCGCAATTGTTTGTGGCGGTTCTGACGCCGATCGGGATTTTCTGTTTCGTTGCGTTTCTGGATCTGCCCGTCGCCGCGGTGTTGACGGCGTTTGCGTTGATCACTTTTGTCGCGCCGCAAATGTTTCATAAATGGGACAGCGCCAATAGTCTGGCGCGCTCGAAAGCCTATAAGGCGTTCGCGGCGGAATTTCTGGATTCAATTCAAGGGCTGGCGACATTGAAGTCGTTTGGCCAAAGCGCCGCGCGGACCAGAGTGCTGGAAGACAAGGCGCATAAATTATTCCGCAGCACTTTATGGGTGCTAGCGACGAACTCACTGTCGCGCGGGATTACCGATGCAGGCGTCGCCATTGGCGTGGCGCTGACGCTGGCGCTGGGCGCGTATCGAGTGGTTGATGGGGCGATGTCTATTCAGGCGTTGCTGATTATCCTGATGATGGGCATTGAGGTGTATCGCCCCTTGCGGGAAATGCGCGCGTTGATGCATCAGGGCATGGTCGCGCAGGCGGCCTCGATTTCGGTGTTGGAGCTGCTCGATACGACGCCGACGTTGAAAAGCGTCGCGGGTGACCGGCCTGTGGGGACGCTCGTGCCCACGGTTGAGTTCGATCACGTTCGTTTCGCCTATCCCGGCGGCCGCCGCGCGACGCATGAGGATTTGAGCTTCAAGGTCGAGGCGGGCGAGCGGATCGGCGTGGTGGGGACCAGCGGCGCCGGTAAATCGTCGATCGTGAAGCTGCTGTCGCGNCTNTATGACCCGAATTCCGGCGTTATTCGNCTGGGCGGCCATGATTTGCGGGATCTGTCGTTNCANGACATCCGNCGAAATCTCGCGATTGTCAGCCAGGACACCTATCTGTTTCACGGCACGGTGGGCGAGAATATTCGGTTTGGCAAACCGGATGCGAGCCAGGAGGCGGTGGAGGCCGCCGTGCGCGCGGCGAACGCGCATGCCTTCATCGCGGAAATGCCGCAGGGCTACGATACGGTTATTGGCGAACGCGGGTTAAAGTTATCCGGCGGGCAACGTCAGCGCATCGCCATCGCGCGGGCGTTGCTGCGCGACGCGCCCATTCTGGTGCTGGACGAAGCGTTGTCCTCGGTGGATGCGGAAAACGAGGCGGTGATTCAGGAGGCGCTCGATGAATTGATGAAAGGGCGGACGACGCTGATTTTCGCGCATCGTCTGTCCAGCGTGATTGGCGCGGATCGAATTATTGCGTTGGATGGCGGCCGCGTCGTTGAAACCGGGACCCACAAGACCTTGATGGAATCGCGCGGGGTCTATTATCGGTTGATGGAAGGACAGGCGGCGCAATCCGGCGACGCAGAGCCGCTGTTGCTGGATGAAAAATTGGCGGACGAGGCGGAGCCGACCGAACGCGGCCAGTTTGAGGCGGACGCCGAGCCGACGGACGCCATTCTGCGCGCCGAGGGGTTGGGCTGGGGTGGCGCCATCAAGTCTTTGTTCGGGCATATCCTGCCGTATAAAGGCGAGTTGGCGATGACCTTTGTGTTTGGCGTTGCGCGCGTCATATCGCTGATCGGCGTCGGCGTCGTCAGCGCGCTGATTGTCGCCGCGGTCAAACGGGGCGAGCCGTTTGATAATCTGCTGATCGCGTTGGCGGTCATGGCGCCGTTGGCGGGTATTCTGCACTGGTTTGAATCCTGGACTGCGCATCACATGGCGTTTCGGCTTCTGGCGGAAATGCGCGTCGCCTTGTTCAAGAAACTCGACAGGCTGGCGCCGGCGTATCTGGTGCGTCGCCGGACCGGGGATCTTGTGTCCATGGCGACGCAGGATGTGGAGACGGTTGAGTTTTTCTTCGCCCATACGGTGGCGCCCGCCTTTGTCGCGTTGCTGGTGCCCGCCGCTGTATTGGTGACGCTGGCGTCCTTTGGCTGGCAAATGGCGGCGGCGCTGTTTCCGTTTTTGGCGGCGGTGGGTCTAAGTCCATTTTGTATGCGGGACCGTATCGACGCGCTGGGATCGCGGGCGCGCGAGGCGCTGGGCGATTTGAACGCCCATAGCGTCGACACGATTCAAGGTCTGGCGGAGATCGCCGCATTTGAGCAGGAAGACGCGCGAGGTCGACAATTCATCGACCGGGTGAAATTTCATCATAAATTGCGAATTCCCTTTTTCAGCGACCTGACCATCCAGACCGCGATTCTTGAAGCTGCGACCGGGCTTGGCGGGTTGGTGGTGATCGTCACCGGCGTCCTGCTCGTGGGCGACGGATTGATTGACCCGACAATTTTGCCGTTGATGAGTGTGCTGGCGATGGCGGCGTTTTTGCCGGTTGCCGAGATCGCCAATATTGGCCGGCAACTGGCGGATACGCTGGGCTCGACACGCCGGCTTCATGCGGTTGAACAGGAAGTCGTGCCCGTGACCGACGGGCCCGGCGTTGGTGAAATGGATATGAGCGTCGGCGCGGCGATCAGCATCGAAAACGTTACATTCTCCTATGCGGGAACCAATCGCGCCGCCCTGAAGGAAGTTTCCTTTGAGGCGCCCGCGGGCGCCACGGTGGCGCTGGTCGGGCCGTCTGGCGCCGGCAAGAGCACGACCGCGCATTTATTGATGCGGTTCTGGGATCCGGATCAGGGCGTCATTCGGATGAATGGCCGGGATTTGCGCGACTTTGAACTCGATGATCTACGCGACCGCATCGCGCTGGTGGCGCAGGACACGTATTTGTTCAATGACAGCCTGCGCGCAAATATTCTGGTGGCGCGGCCCGACGCCACCGACGCTGAACTCGATGACGCGTTGGCGCGGGCGTCGCTGACGGATTTTGTCGCCGGGTTGCCCGAAGGGCTGGATACGCCGGTTGGCGAGCGCGGCATGCGGTTGTCTGGTGGGCAACGGCAGCGTGTGGCGATCTCCCGCGCATTCCTGAAAGATGCGCCGGTGCTCATTCTGGACGAAGCGACATCCCATCTCGACGCGGTCAATGAGCAGGCGGTGCGGAGCGCCTTGCAGGATTTGATGCGGACCCGGACGACGATTGTCATTGCGCACCGGTTGTCTACAATCCGCAATGCGGATTTGATTGTGGCGATGTCCGATGGTCGCGTCGTGGAGACGGGAACTCATGACAGTCTCCTCGCCAAGCGGGGTCTTTATGCGCATCTGGTATCGCGCCAATTGGGCGGGGCTCGCGAAGCCGCGGAATAACGCGCCAGCGCAGCGCGCTAAAATTCAGGCGCCATTTAATCCGGCAAGGCGTTCCAGAATTCCAACAGGACACTGGCGCACGCCGCCGCATGGGTGGCGGTGAGGAAATGATTGGCGCCGCCGACCACTGTCGATTGGGCGTTTGGTAAGTTGTCTTGCAGGGTTTGCGTGATGGCGCGCATGCTAGGGCTAGCGTGTTCCCCGCGAACGACCAGGGTGGGCGCCGTCAGTGTTGCGAGATCCGTATCCGTCGCCGTGAACCCGAACACAGTTCGCCAATCCAGGACATTTGATCCTGCGGTCTCCCGACAATAATCCTGCGCGGCGCCGGGCAGCGCGTCGAAAGCGCCTTCGCCGCCCCAATAATCGATGACGATTTTGACGGCGTCTTTTTCACCCCTGTTATGCGCCATTTCAAATTCGTCGCTGGTGCGTCGCGCAGCGGTAGGAAAGGCGTCAGGCGCGTTTCCCGAGCTATCTTGCGGCAAAAGCGAAACAACGGCGGCTTCAAAAATCGCGAGGGAGTGAATGGGAACGGCGCCGCGCAGAATTGCGGCCAGCGCAACTGCGCCGCCGAATGAATGAGCGACAAGATGATCAGGCTCGCCAATGCGACGGG
>JAESSL010000018.1 GCA_016764135.1 Alphaproteobacteria bacterium | reverse complement strand
GACCGTGCGGGACTTGGGTCGCGGCGTTGCAGCGCGATTGTTCGATGAAGTCGACGCGTTACGCACGACGCTGGATTTCGGCGCGACCGGGTTGTTCGCATTGGCTGAAAACGGACGCTTTGTCTTTGTGAATGAAACACTGGCGGAATGGTTAGAGACGACCCCGGCGCGGTTAATGTCGACGGAAGGTCTGACCTTTGGCGACGCAATTGGCGCTCAAACCGATATCGCCGCGCTCGGCGGCCATATGACGGCGTTCCCATTGCCAGGGCATGGGGAGGAGTTATTGATCAAGGGGCGGTGGTTGGGGCGCGCCGACGCCGCATCGGCCGGCGTAGAGATGAATTTTCAGACCCGCGCCGCGCCGATTTTCTGTGGCGTCGCGACGAAAAGCTCGGACGGTGGTCAGGATAACGCGGTCCTGTTCGATCAGGCGCCAATCGCCATTACCATGCTCGATCGAAGTGGGCGGATCGTTCAGTCCAATGATGCGTTTACAGCGCTTGTCAGTATCGATAATCCGCGAGGGCAAGCGCTGTCGGCGTTTGTCGCTGAGGATCAGAAAGATGCCGTGTCGGTCCATTTGACCGCCGCGATGGCGCGACCGGTGGGGCCGATGGAAGCGCGATTGTCCGGGGAGAAAGACCTTGTGGTCCTGATGTACGCCGCCTCCATTCAGATGTTGGAAGATGAGGCGGGCCTTATTGTTTATCTGATCGATTCGACTCGTCAAAAGATACTTGAGCAGCAGATCGCGCAATCGCAGAAAATGCAGGCGGTGGGTCAGTTGGCGGGCGGCATTGCACATGACTTTAATAATTTGCTGACCGCTATGATCGGCTTTTGCGACTTGCTGCTGCAACGGCATCGGGCGGGCGATCAATCCTTCGCTGATATCATGCAGATAAAGCAAAACGCCAACCGTGCGGCGCGACTGGTTCGTCAATTGCTGGCGTTCTCACGTCAGCAGGTTCTGGAGCCGCGGCCGCTCGAGGTTACGGACGCTCTGGCCGATTTGAATAATTTACTGCAACGTCTGCTGGGAGAGCAGGTTGAAATGCATATGGAGCATGGACGCGATCTTGGCATGGTGAAGGTCGATCAGGGCCAATTCGATCAGGTTATTATCAACCTGGCGGTCAATGCCCGCGACGCAATGCCCAAGGGCGGCGTTTTAACGATCCGCACAGAGCGACGTCATCTGATCGATCCCGCGTTGGCGCAAGGCGAAAGCGCATCGGCGACCGATTATATCGTCATATCGGTAAAGGATACGGGCACCGGTATCGAATCGATCGATCTGGAGCGGATTTTTGACCCATTTTTCACCACCAAGGATGTCGGCGCCGGGACAGGGCTAGGATTGTCGACGGTGTACGGGATTATCAACCAGACTGGCGGTCACATCACGGCGGAAAATGTCGAAGAAGGCCAGGGCGCAGTGTTTACCATCTATCTGAAACGTCTCGACGATCAGATTGCCGTGGACGCCTCCCGTCAGGATGATGCGCCTGCCCGCGATGTGACGGGCGGCGGAAAAATACTGCTGGTTGAGGATGAGGACCCCGTGCGGTTGTTCTCCGCGCGCGCTCTGCGCAGTAAAGGATATAAGGTGGTCGAAGCTCGTAATGGAGAGGCGGCGCTGGATATACTCAAGGCCGAATCATTCGACCTGCTCATCACCGATATGATCATGCCCAAGGTGAATGGTGCGACGGTTATCAAGTCGGCGCGCGAGGCGAGGCGGGACTTACCGGTGATTTGTATTTCCGGATATACAGACGAGTCGGTTCTAAGCGAAATCGAAACGATGAACCAGGTCTTGTTTTTGCCAAAACCATTCAGTTTAAAACAGCTCGCGGGTAAGGTTAAAGAAGCTCTGGAATCTTAATTTATATCGTAATATTAAGTAGTTATGTAAAGTATAGGAAAAGAACAAAAAAAGAACTTGCCGATTAGAACAAAACCAGTACAAATAAGGCATGTTTGATTTGCCATTTGGCCTATGAAATAAGGGAGATCGGTTATGTCTCAAAGTTCTTTACGCCTTGTCGAGAAAGACAGCATGGATAAAACAAAAGCATTAGACGCGGCCCTGGCTCAAATCGAACGATCGTTCGGTAAAGGCTCAATCATGAAGCTTGGCCTGCAAGATCAGGCGATCGAAATTGATTCAATTTCAACAGGATCGCTCGGGCTGGACATTGCGCTTGGCATTGGCGGTTTGCCCTGTGGCCGGGTGGTTGAAATTTATGGACCTGAAAGTTCGGGTAAAACAACGCTGGCGCTACATGTCATCGCTGAATCGCAAAAGAACGGCGGTACTTGCGCTTTTATCGATGCGGAGCATGCGCTGGATCCTTCCTACGCCAGAAAGCTGGGCGTCAATCTGGACGATTTATTGATTTCGCAACCGGATACGGGCGAACAATCCCTGGAGATTACCGATACGCTGGTGCGCTCCGGCGCCATTGATGTTCTGGTTATTGATTCAGTAGCGGCCCTGGTGCCGCGCGCGGAGCTGGAAGGCGAAATGGGCGACGTTCATGTCGGCTTGCAGGCGCGGCTTATGAGCCAGGCGTTACGGAAATTGACGGGCTCGATTTCACGGTCGCGTTGCATGGTTATTTTCATCAACCAGATCCGGATGAAAATTGGCGTGATGTTCGGTAATCCGGAAACCACAAGTGGTGGCAATGCGCTGAAATTCTACGCCAGTGTCCGGTTGGACATTCGCAGGATTGGGGCCATCAAGGATCGCGATGAGGTCGTTGGCAATCAGACGCGGGTCAAGGTCGTCAAAAACAAGGTTGCGCCGCCGTTCAAGGTTGTCGAGTTCGACATCATGTATGGCGAAGGCATTTCCAAAACGGGTGAATTGCTGGACCATGGGGTCACTGCGGGTATCGTCGATAAATCCGGTTCCTGGTTTTCCTATGGCGATCAGCGCATCGGGCAAGGGCGTGAAAACGCAAAGCGGTTTATGCGGGAAAACCCGGATATCGCGACCGAAATCGAAGACAAGATACGCGCCGATGCGGGATTATTATCGGACGGTATGCTCGACGGTAAAACGGACGGTGCGGACTCAGAGTCAGAAAGCCCCGAGCCGGACAAATAAGTCTCGCTATCGACGACACGTCTATTTCATCGAATTACGGCGCTGCTGGACATTAAACGTCCTGCAGCGTCGTTTCTTTTTGGTCTGAGCGAAATTGGCCGCCGTGTAAGCTTTTAGGTATGGGGATAAATCTAACCCCTAATAAATTAGATCCCGGCGTAAACTTTCCCGAGGTAATATGGGCCCCGACGTAAATTTGCGGGCGTTTTATCGCGCACCGCCAAGTTCAAAGCGGACCTTTGATATTACTGAATTGCTTTGAGCCCGGCGGTGAACCCAGCCAGCGAAACGGGTACCGGCACCGGCGTTTGTCGTGCGTCCTGGAAGGTAATTATCGCCTTGGCGCCGGATTTGACCGATGCAAGCAAGGCGTCGTCAAAACTGAACCGGGCGCGACAGCCGCGCATGCGCCCGTCAGAACAAATCTCAACCGGAATTTCGAAGGTTTGGCCGTCATCAATCTGCATCGTGACGCCGGATGGCAGATAAATGCCCAGCGGTAAAATGATGTCCCCAATAAGGGTTGTTGTGCCCGGAAGATACCGAATGAGGAATTGCAGGATGCGTTTTCTGGATTTCTTGAACGCGACGTCTTGCACCAGAACACAAACCGCAGGGGCGCCGGTCGCCGAATTACAATGCGCTTTCCAGTCCTTGAAGGTTTTACCATGTGGATTTTGGGCGAATGTGGGCGTGGTTGCTCCTGCGATCGCAAAAAGGGCGGCGAAAGCGAAAATCTGAATAGGTCGTATTTTTCGCGTCAGCAAAGCTTTCATGGTCTCTCAATCGATTACGATACAAAGACTGAAAATATAGCAACGTCCCTTGTTTTTAACAACATAGGCGCCGTCGGCAGTCCTATGCCCGGTGTCGTGGGTGTCAAAATTCAATGCCATGGGGCTCCTACGGGAAGGTNAAAATGATCGTTAACGGTAATTCCCCGCATTNTGGCGTAAAATTACGTGATTTCATGGCGCGTGACGCTTATTTCTGATGTCAAAACTGNCCCTCGGGACTCGCGATTGAGATCAGGTTGCGACGCTGTTGTCGCTTCAACCTTTTGCGGGACCCGTGTATGGTTCGGNAAAATTTACAGGGAATTGGATTTCATGCAGGGCGCAAACGAAATACGCCGAACCTTTCNGGATTACTTCGCGCGAAACGACCACAAAATCGTCGACTCTTCGCCACTGGTGCCGCGTAACGATCCGACGTTGATGTTTACCAATGCGGGCATGGTGCAGTTCAAAAATGTTTTTGTCGGCTCGGAAAAACGGGATTATTCACGCGCGGTGACGTCGCAAAAATGCGTGCGCGCGGGCGGCAAGCATAATGATCTGGAAAATGTTGGCTATACGTTGCGCCACAATACCTTTTTCGAAATGCTCGGCAATTTTTCCTTTGGCGACTATTTCAAAGAACGCGCTATTGAATTGGCGTGGAATCTGGTGACAAAGGAATTTGGCCTTCCCAAAGAGCGATTGCTGGTGACGGTCTATCACGAAGATCAGGTCGCCTACGATTTATGGAAGAAAATTGCAGGCTTACCCGACGATAAGATTATTCGTATCGCCACGTCTGATAATTTCTGGTCGATGGGTGAAACCGGGCCCTGTGGTCCGTGCTCTGAAATCTTTTACGATCACGGCCCGCATATTCCCGGTGGGCCGCCGGGAAGTCCCGATGAAGATGGCGACAGGTTTATCGAAATCTGGAACCTGGTTTTCATGCAATACGAACAAATCGACGCGGATACTCGGGTCGATCTACCGCGACCGTCGATCGATACAGGCATGGGGCTTGAGCGGATGACCGCGACGCTGGCGGGCACGAATGACAGTTTCGCCATCGATCTGTTTCGCTCGCTCATTGAAGAATCCGCACATTTAGCCAATACGGATCCGGACGGCGAAACGTCGGTTTCCCATCGCGTGATCGCCGACCATGTGCGCGCTTCCAGCTTTCTGATCGCCGATGGCGTGTTGCCCTCCAATGAGGGCCGGGGTTACGTGTTGCGGCGGATTATGCGGCGCGCCATGCGCCATGTGCATTTATTGGGTGAAAAAGATCCGCTGCTTTGGCGGTTGGTGCCGAATTTGGTTAAATCCATGGGGCAGGCCTTTCCAGAACTGTCCCGCGCGGAACCGTTGATTTCTGAAACGCTTAAACTGGAAGAAAACCGGTTTAGTCAGACCCTGTCGCGCGGCATGGGGCTTTTGATGGACGAAACCAATAAACTGGCCAATGACGGCACCTTGGCCGGGGACGTCGCTTTTCGCCTTTATGACACCTTCGGTTTTCCGCTGGATCTGACGGAAGATATTTTGCGTGGTCAGGGCCGCGCTGTTGATGTGGCCGGGTTTCAGGCCTGTATGGAGCGACAACGTGAAGACGCGCGGCGCGCCTGGTCGGGCTCCGGGGACGCCGCCACGGACCGGCTCTGGTTTGAGCTGAAGGAATCCGTCGGCGCGACTGAATTTCTGGGTTATGAGACGGAGTCTGCGGAGGGCGTCGTCACGGCGATTGTCGTTGATGGTGAGACTGTCGATTCAATTGAATCCGGTCAGTCGGCGATGATCCTGACCAATCAAACCCCGTTTTATGGCGAATCTGGCGGTCAGCTGGGGGACCGGGGCTTGTTGTTCTCCGCAGACGGCGCCGAATTTGTGGTGGGCGATACGAAAAAAGCCGTTGATTCCCTGTTCATTCATAACGGTTCTGTAAAACGGGGCGCTATCGCCGTCGGCGATGCGTTGGAGTTAAAAGTCGCCGGAGATCGCCGGTCGCGGCTTCGAGCGAACCATTCGGTCACCCATGTCCTGCACGAAGCATTGCGGCGCGCCCTGGGCGACCATGTGACGCAAAAAGGGTCTCAGGTGGGTCCGGACAGTCTACGCTTTGACTTCAGCCAGCCCAAAGCGATGAGTCAGGCCGAAATCACCGCGGTGGAAGTCGAGGTGAACCAGCGTATTCGGGATAACCTGGATGTGGCGACCCGAATCATGACGCCGGATGATGCTGTTGAGGCGGGCGCCTTGGCGCTGTTTGGCGAGAAATATGGCGATGAAGTCCGCGTTGTGTCCATGGGCAATCCGGATGGCGATAAATATTCGGTCGAACTTTGCGGCGGCACTCATGTACGACGAACCGGTGATATCGGTTATTTTCGCATCACAAGCGAATCCGCCGTGGCCGCGGGCGTTCGCCGGATTGAGGCGGTGACCGGGGCTTCCGCCGTAGATACCGCCAATACCGAGATGTCTTATCTTGACGCCGTGGCGGCAACCTTGCGGGTCTCGACGGCTGATACGCCCAACCGCGTTGCGGCGCTGCTGGAAGAGCGCCGTGATCTGGATCGGGAAGTGTCGCGTCTGCGTCAGCAACTGGCGGCGGGCGGTGGAACCGCGAAGGAAGCCGCGACGAAGGATATCGGCGGCGTTGCGTTCGCCAGTCGCACCTTGACAGATGTGCCTGCCAAGGAATTGAAACCATTGGTGGATTCAATAAAGGGCCAGATCCAATCCGGCGTGGTCGCGGTGATTTCGGTGAATGATGGAAAGGCGTCCGTCGTTGTCGGCGTCACGGCCGATCTGACCGAGCGGATCAGCGCGGTTGACCTGGTGCGCGTAGGGTCAGCGGGCGTTGGCGGCAAGGGCGGCGGCGGCCGACCGGACATGGCGCAGGCTGGCGGTCCCAATGGCGCGGATGCGGAGCAGGCGATCATCGCCATCGAAGAAGCGCTGGCGCAATCCGTCTGATCGAGCGTCCGTCGGAGGCTTGAAAAATCGCGGTCTTGATTGCGCCTCGCGCGCCGTTTACTCTCCCGCACTGCAACATAACCGGGATTGGATAAAACATGCGCTTCGAGGGTACCGATAATTACGTCGTGACTGATGACCTGAAGGTCGCCGTGAACGCCGCCGTCGTGTTGGAACGGCCTCTGCTGATTAAGGGAGAGCCGGGAACGGGCAAGACCGTATTGGCGAAAGAGGTTGCTCAGGCGCTGGGCAAAAATCTGATCGAGTGGCACATCAAGTCAACAACGACAGCCCAACAGGGCCTGTATGAATATGACGCCGTGCGTCGGTTGCGCGATAGTCAGCTTGGCGATGAGCGGGTTCATGACATCTCAAACTACATCATGCCGGGCAAACTCTGGGAGGCTTTTGGCGATGAAGTTGAAACGCCGCTTCTGCTGATTGATGAAATCGATAAAGCTGACATCGAATTTCCAAACGATTTGCTGTTGGAACTCGACCGCATGGAATTCCATGTCTACGAAACCAAACAAATCGTAAAAGCGGTCAAACGCCCGATCGTGATTATCACGTCCAATAATGAGAAGGAATTGCCGGACGCCTTTTTGCGCCGCTGCTTCTTCCATTACATCAGTTTTCCCGATGTCGAGACGATGCGAGACATTGTCGAGGTTCACTATCCCGGCATTCAGGACGAACTGGTCCGCGAGGCCCTGAGCCTGTTTTATGACGTTCGCGATGTGCCTGGCGTCAAGAAACGCCCCTCAACCTCTGAATTGCTGGACTGGCTCAAGCTGCTCCTCGCCGAAGACGTTTCGCCCGAGGTGCTGCGTAGTCAGGATCCCAATGTCGCGATTCCGCCGCTTTATGGCGCCTTGCTGAAAAACGAACAGGACGTTCAATTGTTCGAGCGTTTGGCGTTCATGTCGCGCCGGGAACAACGCGGCGCCTAGGCGCGTTTCTACAGGGTTCTTCCTCGTAGGGCGCCCATTTCAGCGGGTTGCCTCTCTATGGGGGTGACCCTCTCGTTGGCTTAAAGGAGAGTGGCGATGTTTACGGAGTTGTTTTTTGAACTGCGCAGAGTCGGCGTACCTGTTTCATTGAACGAATACCTCACCTTGATGGAGGTGATGAAGCGGGGCATTCCGGAATACAGCATCGATAATTTCTATTACGCCAGCCGCGCGACTCTGGTGAAGGATGAACGCCACCTGGATCGATTTGATCAGGTGTTCGGTCATGTCTTCAAAGGGTTGGAGGCGCCGGAAGGACAGGAAGTTAAAGAGATCCCGGAAGACTGGTTGCGTAAACTCACCGAGAAATATCTGACCGAGGAAGAAAAAGCGAAGATTGAGGCGCTCGGCGGATGGAAAGAACTGATGGACACCCTCAAGAAGCGCCTTGAGGAACAGGAAAAACGCCATCAGGGCGGCAGCAA
>JAESSL010000017.1 GCA_016764135.1 Alphaproteobacteria bacterium | reverse complement strand
TTGGACCGGCGCGAAATTTGGACCGGCGCGAAATTTGGAGATGACATGACTCATGTATTTCAACGACAGGCGCAATCGGCGCTGCCCATCGCTGTGCGCGGCGAGGGCGTTTATATCTACGATGCGGATGGGAAAAAGTATCTGGACGGGTCCGGCGGCGCGGCGGTGTCGTGTCTGGGGCATTCCCACCCGAAAGTGATTGAGGCCATAAAGGCTCAGGTCGATGAAATATCCTTCGCCATACAGGGTTTTTCAGCAACCGCCCGATGGAGGCGCTGGCTGACAAGTTGATGGAGAATGCGCCGGGCGATCTGGACCGGGTTTATTTTGTGTCCGGCGGATCCGAAGCGATCGAAGCCTCAATGAAGCTGGCGCGTCAGTATTTTATTGAAATTGGTCAACCTCAGCGCCGCCATTTCATCGCCCGTCGTCAGAGTTATCACGGCAATACGCTGGGCGCGCTGTCCGTCGGCGGCAACATGGCGCGGCGCGAACCCTTTCAGCCAATTCTGCTCGACGCGCATCATATTGCGCCCTGTTACGCCTATCGCGACCGGTGGGACGACGAGAGCGAGGCGGAATACGGTCTGCGCGTCGCCAATGAGCTGGAGACCAAGATTCTGGAATTGGGCGAAGACTCGGTCATGGCCTTTCTGGCGGAGCCGGTCGTCGGCGCCACGCTGGGCGCCGCGCCTTCGGTGCCGGGATATTTCAAGCGCATTCGTGAAATTTGCGATAAATACGGCGTTTTGCTGATCCTGGATGAAGTCATGTGCGGCATGGGTCGAACGGGGACGAAATTCGCCTGCGAGCAGGATGGGATCGCACCGGATATCCTGACCTGCGCCAAGGGGCTGGGCGGCGGGTATCAACCCATTGGCGCCATGGTTTCGTCAAAACATATCTATGACGCCATAAGCAACGGATCCGGCAGCTTTCAGCATGGCCATACGTATCTGGGGCATCCCGTTGCGTGCGCCGCCGCCCTGGCCGTGCAAACGGTGATCGAGGAAGAAGGGCTGATCGCCAATGTCCGGGATATGGGCGTAAAGCTCGACGACGCCCTGCAGGACCGTTTTGGCAATCATCCCCATATTGGCGACATTCGCGGTCGGGGCCTGTTTCGCGGCATGGAGCTGGTGGCGGACCGGACGACAAAGGCGCCCTTTTCGCCGGATGTCCAATTGCACGCGCGGGTTAAACGCGAAGCGATGGCCCAGGGCCTGATCTGTTATCCAAGCGGCGGCGTCATCGACGGAAAACAGGGAGATCAGGTGCTTTTGGCGCCGCCTTTTATCGTCAATGAATCGCATATTGAAGAAATCGTCGATAAGCTGGGCGTTGCGTTGGACGCGGCGTTAGCCTCGATCGACTCTTGAGTTTACGCGATATGATTTTTCGATCCGCCGGGCGGTGCGCGGTGATGCTTGCGGCGTCCGTGCTGGTTTTTTCGCTGGGTGTTTCCAGCGTTGTGGCGCAATCACAGACGAAACCCGCCACCTCTCCAGCGACGCACGAGACGATTACAATCGGCGGCGGCCCTCCGTTTGGGTTTTATTTCGCGGTCGCCGGGTCTATTTGCGAACGCGCGCAGGGCCCGAATTTGCGCTGTCAGGTCGAAAGCAACGCTAATTCCATTGAAAATCTCCGGGCGCTTCGGGCCGGCCGGGTGGACTTTGCTATCGTCCAGTCGGACTGGCTATTGCAGGCTCGCAAAGGAACCGGCGTCTTCCATGACGCGGGCGCCGACAAAAGTTTGCGGACGGTTTTGTCGCTTCATGGAGAGGCCTTGAGCGTCTTCGTACGGGACGATGCAATAAAGACGCTTTCGGACCTTCGGGGGAAACGCATCAATCTGGGGCCGCCGACGACGTATCACCGGATGTATCTGGGGATGTTGTTGCGAAGCTTGAATCTGGACCGGGACGACTTCGCCAAAGTTGTCGAGATTGACGCCATGGCGCAGGAAAAAGCTTTTTGCGCCGGTGAAATCGACATCGCCGCCATAGTGACGGCGCATCCATCGGCTGCGGTGGCGACATTGATAAAGCGATGCGGCGCTAAATTGCTCCCGATTCCCGACGCCGTGGTGAAAAAAATAATCGCGGGACGACCGGAATTATCGCATCTCGTCATTCCTGGTGATGCCTACGGCGCCGTCAGAACGCTGAGCTTTGGCGTGCGCGCGGTGTTGGCGTCCCGCGCCAATGTATCGACCCATGTCGTGGAAACGGTGTTTCGGGCCGTGCGGGATGATCTCGACCGGTATCGAAATTCACATGCGGCTTTCGCGACTCTGGACGCCGCCGCGTTGACGCAAGGACTCAAGGGCGTGATGACGCATAAGGGCGCCGCGTCCGCAAAATAGTCCCTGATTTTCGTATGTTGCCGTTCCCAGGCAGGGTGCAATTTTGGCGCGTTATTGACTGTCGACAAAATTGAAAATTTCCGGCAAGATGCTCAAATTAGGGTAGGTTTAATGGGTATTTGAATGAAATTTTCTCATTCCTCATAACTTAAGCTAGACGAACGGTCTGGCGCCCCCTGAGCGATTTATTGAACGAAATAGGGAGTAGGTGAAATGAAACTCAAGCGATTCCTGGTTGTTGGCGCCGCGTTCGCGGGTGGCCTTGTCTTTGCGCAGTCCAGTGGGGCGGCGGAATTCGTGACGATTGGCACAGGCGGCGTTACGGGCGTTTATTATCCCACGGGCGGCGCAATTTGTCGGCTGGTGAACAAAAACCGTAAATCACACGGCATTCGGTGCTCGGTCGAAAGCACGGGCGGGTCGGTTTACAACATCAACACCATTCGCGCCGGTGAGCTGGATATGGGCGTCGCTCAATCCGATTGGCAGTATCACGCCTATAACGGAACCTCAAAGTTTTCGAAAAAAGGTAAATTCTCTGGCCTTCGCGCGGTGTTTTCCGTCCATCCGGAGCCCTTTACCGTGGTCGCCCGTAAGGATTCGGGCATCAAGAATATCATGGATCTCAAGGGTAAACGGGTCAATATCGGCAATCCCGGATCGGGTCAGCGCGGCACGATGGAAGTGCTGATGAAGGCGTTGGGCTGGACCAAGAGCACGTTCGCCCTTGCGTCGGAATTGAAGTCGTCTGAACAATCCAAGGCGTTGTGCGATAACAAGATCGACGCCATGGTGTTCACCGTTGGCCATCCGAGTGGATCGATCAAGGAAGCCACGACCTCGTGCGATACGGTATTGGTTGAGGTCTCCGGCGCGGCCGTGGACAAGCTGATCGCCGACAACGATTTCTACCGCTCAGCAACTGTGCCGGGCGGCATGTATCGCGGCAATCCGTCGGATACGAAAACATTTGGCGTTGGCGCGACGTTCGTTTCGTCGATCAATACAAGCGAAAACACCGTGTATCACGTTGTGAAGGCGGTTTTTGAAAACTTCGATAGTTTCCGGAAACTGCACCCCGCGTTCGCTGGCTTGAAAAAGTCCGAAATGATCAAGGATGGTCTGTCGGCGCCACTGCACGACGGCGCGGCCAAGTATTACAAGGAAGCGGGACTCCTTAAATAGGCAATGAAGACTCGATGATAACAGGGAAGGCGCGGTGGATCTGCATTGCGCCTTCCTCTTTTCGAGTGCCTGGAAGCGTATTCTTTTCTCTATTTTAAAAGGTTGGTGAGCGAGAATTTTACTCGCGTGTAAATATAGGGGACTGTGATGTCTGATAGTGCAACGGACGACGTTTCGAGCGCCGAACTTGAGGCGATGATTGCCGAGTCCGATACGGGCGGGCGCAATCCCAGCAACCCTGTTGTTCATCAATTACTATTTTATACAGCGCTCGCCTGGTCGCTGTTTCAGCTCTATGTCTCGTCGCCGCTGGTGCTGGAATTTACGCCCTGGATGCATGAAAGCATGGTGAAGGAATTTCACCTGACGTTTTCAATCTTTCTCGCATTTCTCAGCTACCCGGCGTTAAAAAGATCGCCGCGTGACTACATCCCGGTTCTGGACTGGGTTTTGGCGATTGTCGCCTCCTGCACCTGCCTTTATCTGATTGTGTTCAGCGAAGCGCTGTCCGATCGTCCGGGCGACCCAACGACGACGGATGTTGTTGTCGGTGTTGTCGGGGTGCTGTTGTTACTGGAGGCGACCCGACGGGCCCTGGGGCCGCCGCTGATGGTCGTTGCGGCCATCTTCCTCGTGTACACCTTCGCCGGCGCCTATATGCCGGACGTCATTGCGCATAAAGGCGCGTCGTTGAACAAGGGCGCGTCGCATTACTGGTTGTATACTGAAGGCGTATTCGGCGTTGCGATCGGCGTTTCGGCCACCATGGTGTTTTTGTTCGTTCTGTTCGGATCGTTGTTGGAAAAAGCGGGCGCTGGTAATTATTTCATTCGCGTGGCTTTCGCCATGATGGGGCATTTGCGGGGCGGTCCGGCCAAGGCGGCGGTGGTTTCATCGGCGCTGACGGGCATGATTTCCGGCTCGTCGATCGCTAATGTCGTCACCACGGGCACCTTCACGATCCCCCTGATGAAAAAGGTCGGGTTTTCGGCCGAACGCGCGGGCGCGGTGGAAGTGGCGTCGTCGACCAATGGTCAATTGATGCCGCCAATCATGGGAGCGGCGGCGTTTCTGATGGTTGAATATGTTGGAATTTCGTATGTCGAGGTCATCAAACACGCGTTTTTACCCGCCGTCATTTCCTATATCGCGCTGATCTATATTGTTCATCTGGAAGCGTTGAAAGCGGGTATGGAAGGGCTTCCGCGCATTCATAAAATGGATGCGAAAGGAAAGGCGATCGGCTTTCTCAGCGTCGCGATTGTTCTGGGTGCGCTGGTATTCGCCTTGCCGCCTGCGGTTGAGGTCCTGAAGAGCGTTACGGGGGAGGCGACCGGGTGGGCGTTCGCTGTCATTCTCGCCGTGTCGTATATCGGTCTTCTGGGGTATGCGTCGCGCGTGCCGGACTTACCCTTCGACGATATGGATGAATTGCCGGAAATCGGGCCGACGGTTAAAGCGGGGCTGCATTTCCTGTTGCCGGTTGTGGTGCTGGTCTGGTTGTTGACGGTGGAACGTCTGTCACCCGGCTTGTCGGCGTTCTGGGCGACGATTTTCATGGTTTTCATCGTCATTACGCAAAAGCCGATTATGGCGCTGTTCCGGGGCGAAGGCGGCAATGAAGCCGAGAAAGTTCGCGAAGGTTTTACGGATTTGATCCAGGGCCTGATCGCCGGCGCCCGAAATATGATTGGCATCGGCGTCGCAACTGCGGCGGCGGGCGTTATTGTGGGTACGATCACTTTGACGGGTATCGGTCAGGTGATGGTTGAATTTGTTGAACTGATCTCAGGCGGCAATCTGATCCTGATCCTCATCTTCACCGCCATCATCAGTCTGGTGCTGGGCATGGGCTTGCCGACAACGGCGAACTACATCGTTGTGTCCAGTCTGATGGCCCCGGTCATCGTGACGCTCGGCGCACAGGCGGGGCTGATCGTGCCCTTGATCGCGGCGCATCTGTTTGTGTTCTACTTTGGTATTCTGGCGGATGATACGCCGCCTGTGGGTTTGGCGGCGTTCGCCGCTGCGGCCATATCAAAAGGCGATCCGATAAAAACCGGCCTGCAAGGCTTCATGTACGATATCCGAACCGCGATATTGCCGTTCCTGTTTATCTTCAATACTGAATTGTTGATGATTGGCATTCAGGGCCCGATACATCTCGTCGGCACAATTGTTGTGGCGCTTGGCGCGATGCTGATATTTGCGGCGGCGACGCAGGGTTATTTTCTGACCAAAAGCAAGCTGTGGGAAACGGCGGTCTTGCTTCTGGTCGCGTTTACCCTGTTTCGTCCCGGATACTGGATGGATCAGCTATACGCGCCAACGGTGGACCTGCCGGGCGCCGAAGTCCTGGCAGTGTCGGATAACATTGCTGAGGGAGAGTTCCTGACGTTTCGAATTGCCGGCATAAATATAGACGGTCATGATGTGAACAAGCTCGTCACCCTGCCTATGGGAGAGCCGGGCAAGGCCCTGGACCGTATGGTGGCGCTTGGGATGACGCTCCGTTTCGACGGGACGAAAGCCATAGTCGATAACATTGGGTTTGGCAGTCCGGCGCAAAAAGCCGGCGTCGATCTGGATTTTGAAATCGTGAATGTGCAGATAAAGTCTGACCGACCGCCGAAGCAGCTGATGTATATACCTGTTTTGTTGCTGTTGGCGTTGGTGATTATGCGTCAACGTCGACGACGCGACGCCGTATAGGGAGAATGCTTTATGTTTGACAACATACTGGTTCCGATTGATCTGGAAGACGGTGAATTTTCAGAGCGCGTGCTGGAGGCGGCCCTGGCGTTACGTCAGGGTTCGGAAACCCGGTTTCATTTTTTGACGGTTGTACCGGGGTTTGGAATGACAATTGTCGCGCAATATTTTCCGAAGGATTTTGAGGAAAAATCGCGCGCCAGTACGCTGGAGCGTCTGGAGGCGTTTGTCGCGAAAGCGGTTCCTGCGGACGTTAAAAGAAAATCGATTGTCGCCACCGGATCCATTTACGATGAAATTTTGAAATCGGTGAAAAAAACTGGCGGCGACCTGATCGTTATGGGGGCGCATCGTCCCGGTCTCGAGGCGTTTTTGCTGGGCCCCAACGCCGCCAAGGTTGTCCGCCACGCGGGCTGTTCCGTCTTCGTCGTCAGGCCCTGACGCTTGACGTCTAATGCCTGACGCCTGACGCTCTGGGCGGGAGCTGAGAGATCTGGACCTTCAAATTTCCGAGATTTTGACGTGAGCGTGTTGACGTTCAAACGCCCCATGGTTAGTGATTCAGGGGCGATTTTTTCATTGGGACAAAAAGCGCCGTAAATCGACGAGGCGGTAATGATTGAGTTTGACGATTCCATAATTGCGGCGCTTCCCGCAACGCTAAAGACGGAAATGCTGGAGGCGGGCGACAGGGTCGTCGAATGCCATCGGGTGCTGTCGAATTCCGGCGATAATATTGTCGGAGAATTCCTGAAGGGCGTTGAGACGTTTTTCGAATGGAACCACTACCCCGATGGCGACGTGTATGATTCCAACACGCATTCGCAATATTATTATCATGCGCATCCATCTGAAGAGCGCGGCAATGAGCATGGACATTTTCATACCTTTTTGCGACCCGATGGCATGCCGTCGAACATAAAGCCGGCAAAAATCGAAAATTATGTCGCGCCAGACGACCCTGACGATGCGTTAAGCCACCTTATCGGCATTTCGATGGATAGCGCTGGCCTGCCGATAAAGCTGTTCACCACAAACCGCTGGGTGACAGGCGAAGTCTGGTATCGTGGGGCGGATGTCAAAACACTGGCGTCGATTTTTAATATCGACCATGCGCAGCCCTCCTGGCCGGTCAATATGTGGGTCAGCTCGATGGTTGCGCTATTTCAGCCACAGATCGCGGCGTTGATTGACGCGCGGGATGTCACGATCGAAAATTGGGGTAAATCTTATACGAAAGAAGACGTCTTTGAGGATCGCGCGCTGGAGATCACTTCGGAATTGCTTATTGACGTTGATTCCCAAATTTCTATATTAAAAGAGTAGTCAGCGGTGAATTCGCCGGAGTTGGGTTATTTTGTAAAAACCAACTTGTGCGGTATAGTTAGTTGTTCATTGCTTTCATGAGATTATAAAAAAAATCCTGGTGAATGTATGGCGGCGTTTTTATCTGACGCGGATGTAAAAAGGCTTCTCGCTGATCCGTCGGTTGAGAATCGTCAGGTGACGATTGAGCACGTGGCGGCTGGTTTCAATGACGAGAAGCTGAGCCCGGCTGAACGCGCCATTGCTGAAGATATTTTCCGCATTATGGCCAAGGACGCTGAATCACGCGTTCGTGAAACATTAAGCGCCCATATTAGTCAGTCCCGGATGTTGCCCCGCGATATCGCCCAGGCGTTGGCGAAGGACAGTCTTGATAGCGTCGCCATGCCGGTTGTTCAGTATTCCGAAGTTTTGACGGAACAGGACCTGATCGACATTGTGCGGACCCAAAGCGGCGCCCGTCAGGTTGCGGTCGCCAAGCGGAAAACCGTGACGATTGCGGTCTCCGACTCCCTTGTGGAATTTGGCAGCGAAGAGGCTGTGGTGGCCTTGGTGTCGAACGAGGGCGCAAACCTCGATGAAGCCGTCATGCTGAAGGTCGTCGATAAATTTGGCGATGTTGAAGCGGTGCAAGAGCCGCTGGTGCATCGCGCAAGGCTGCCAATTTCCGTATCGGAGCGCCTTGTCGCGAAGATTTCGGAGAAACTCCAGGATTACCTGGTGTCCCATCACGAATTATCACCGGATATCGCCAGCGACCTGGTTCTTCAAAGCCGGGAGCGCGCTACTCTGGGGTTGCTCACAGGCGATGCGCAGGACGTCTGGGAGCTGGTGGACCATATGTATGCCAATGGGCGCTTAACGCCCTCCATCATGCTCAGGGCGCTGTGTCTGGGCGACTTTGCGTTCTTTGAGTCCGCATTGTCTAAACGCTCCGCTGTTTCTCTGGAACACATGCGGGTATTGCTCTTTGATAAAGGCGATCAAGGGTTCAGGGCCGTCTATACGCGTGCGAAACTGCCGGAAGCATTGTTTATGGTGTTTCGGGCCGCGCTGGAGGTCAATCAGGCCACGATGCTGGACCGTACGGATCTTGAGCCAAGCGCGGTGGCGAAACGTACGCTGGAGCGGGTTCTGACGCGATTTGAAGAATTGGTCGATGATGAGAATTCAGACGATGTTGACTATTTGCTCGGAAAGCTGAACCAACTTTCGGATTCAATTAGTCCCATTAACGTGTATGCTGACTGACGCCTGACTGACGCCTGACTGACGGTAATCGCTGAGGTTCAATCACCGACGTTCAGGCGTCGCCGTCGATCCATCGCAAGCCTAGCGATTATAGGCCTTGAAAAATTCATCGAGCGTTTTCTTGCTGGTGTAAACATAGCGTCGAAGCTGTGGAATCAAGCCATTGCCGCAATTTCCGTAGCGCTGCTTCATTTCCGCGAGTTTATTAGCGTCCTGCGTCAGTTCGATACGCTGGTCGATATAAAATTTAGTCAGTGAGGGATCGAAGGATTGCGCAATTTTCGCAACGAGCTTGTCTATATGCCGGTTCAACTGGTGCACTGATTTTTGATCGCCTTTGGACAAGGATGTAAATTCGCTGCTGTTCGCGCAAATTGACAGGGATGCGGCGACGTCGGTTAACGCAAATAAATTCGAGAGCATCGGGTCCGGCAATGGTTTTGCGCTCGCTATCCCGGAAGAGAGTAAAACCAGAAACAGGCTGGTGAAAAATGACCGAACGACGGACATGGCGGCTCGCTTTTTGACAGTTGGGGTCGAATTTTTCGGAGACCGCAATCCAATTCACTGCGGTCCCACGGCGTCACCGGGCATGGTATACTAGAGCGTATTGGAACGGAAAAAGAAAATCAGAGGCGACAAAATGGTAAGAACTGAAACTTGGATGCAAAATATGCAGCTCACTTTTCGACGGCACAGACTGGCGTATTTATGCGTCAATGTCGCGCTGTTCGCCATTGACGCCCTCCTGGGGGGCGCTTGGTGGTTTCATTTCATCGCGTTTATCTGGGGCCTGGCCCTGATGATACATTTCATGGTTGTGAAGTCTTTGAATGTTGACGATGCTTGGGTGGAAGATCGCGTGATCAAATTACGAATATCCAGTTATGATTTAGGTCATATTATTCAAATTTCGGACAATTATAATAAGGACAATGAAGAGGATCCGCGCGATGACGACGGCGCCGTAGCGCCCAGATAGGTTCGTTGGCTGCAGGATCCTGAAATGAATGGATAGGATGTGGCAATGAAAACCAAAGACGTCATGACAACAGTCGTTGTTTCGCTCGACCCGGAAATGCGGATCGACGCGATCGCCAAATTATTTCTGGATAAGCAAATCAGCGGCGCTCCCGTCGTTGACGAAAACAACGTTGTCATCGGGATTGTCAGCGAAGGCGATCTTATGCGCCGACTGGAATCCGGGGATGAGCCCAATCGCTCCTGGTGGCTCCGCCTGGTGGCCAGCGCAGAAGAGCGGGCGCTGGATTACGTAAAGGTGCATGGAACGCATGCGCGGGATATTATGACCCGGCGCGTGCTTACGGTTGATGAAGATGCGCCTCTGGGCCGCGTTGCGCGCCTGCTGGAAGAAAATCGAATTAAGCGTGCGCCCGTTGTTTCCGATGGAAAACTTGTCGGGATTGTCAGCCGGGCCAATCTGTTGCGGGGGCTTGCGGTTCGTCAGGAAGACGGTCTGGCCGCGCCGACGCCCAATGACCGAGACCTGCGTCGTCAGGTCCTTGATGTACTCTCCAGCGAAGGGTGGCTGACCCATGGCGTCGTGAATGTCATCGTTGAGAACAGGATCGTGCAGCTTTGGGGTTTTGTGGATTCCGAAGCGGAACGTCAGGCGATGATCGTCGCTACAGAAAGCGTGGAGGGCGTTGGCGGAATTGAGGACCATCTGGGATATGTCGCTCCATACCTTCGGGCGGATTGATCTGGTCGTAGACGGTATGGGGGGGGGCGTCGATACGCGCCGCGCTGTTGACAGGGCGCGCTTTCAGGCATGGCGTTTCGACCGGCTGATTTAAGAGCGGCCTAATTCAAGCTCGATTCAAATCAGGCTTAATTCGAGAAACGCCTGATCCGAGAAACCCCTAATTCGAGAAACGTTAGGGTTACGAGGGATCCTCGGTGGGGGTCGGTTCTGGCTTCAGCCCCGCATACGCCCCGACAATTGTGACAATTCGGAACGTATAGCGCAAAAGGCTCAGGATCGCGAAAATCATGACCGAATGATCCAGCAAGTGCAGATTGGGCGGAAACCCGTTAATGATGAAATGCGCAAGAACCGCCAGCGGCGCCGTGCCGCAATAGATGGCGGCTTTTCGGCTTTTGGATTGATGTGTCATGGCAGCTGCGATCACGATGGATACGACGTATAGCGTGAGCAGCGCGTAGCCCAGATCGGCGTATTTATACGCCATCATGCCCGTTGCGGCGGATAGTAGCGAAAAGGGTGTGGACAGAAATATCGTATAGAGAAACAGTTCTTTGCGGGCCTGGAGCTGAGACAGGTCTTTGACGTCAATCAAAAATGGCGTTGATTTACTGTCCCAAATATATTTTCGGACGTATTTTTCCCAAATGACCATAGTGCTTATTCCGCGTCGTCAGGTGTTGAAGGTCCGCCGGGGCCCGTTCAGGCCCCGGCGTCTCGTCAAATTAACCAGTTCCAGAAATTAAACGTATGAACGACGAGCCCCAATACGATGAGCATGACGATAATGCCCAAGGCTCGGAAGACTTGTTGTCCCGTCGTATCGCTATCGTGTTCAAACGTCGTTTCGTCGATTTTTCGGATCAGCAATTTGGAGCTGTTTCCGCGTTTGTCGGCGTCTGAACCATCGGCCAGCGTAGCGTCCATTTCCTCGATGATTTTACGTTTCTCAAGTTTTTCATCTGCGCGTTCGATGGTGAAATGGTCAAATTCGTAACCCTTTGGACCAAAGAGCGAGAAGACGGTTTGCATCCAGACGGCGACACCCGCCGTCGCGGCCAGGAACAGCCCAAAGACGAGGACCGACTTGATGGCCCAACGATGGCTTAGGCCAACCAGCGAGGCTGATTGTTCATCTGTATCAAACGCGCTCATTGCATACTCGATCGAGAAATAGGCGATAACCAGGCAGAACGGGATCATGAAAAACGTAACGCCGAAAAACTCAATCCACGCCTGTTTCCGGAACGAGAGTTTTTCCCGAACAAGATCGACCCGCACATGGCGGTTGTAGATGTACCCATACCCCAGAACCAAAGCGAAATTGGCGACGTGGAAATGCCATTCCAGTTCTTGCAGGAGCGTTGACTGGAAGGGAAGCCATCCCAGCAAGTTGTCGTACATCCAGTTGCGGGCGTCGAGCCAGCCCTGTTCCAGCATAATGTCGCCGACAAACTTCATGATCTTGCGCTGCAAGACGTCCCAGACGGTGATCGCCACCATGGGAATCATGAAGAACGTCGCCCACTTTCCGATTGTCGACGCTAGGTTCCCCAGCGTTGCGCTCCATTTTAGCAAAAGGGGCGTTGCCTGGGGGGACGGGGTCGTAATGGTCTCTTCTGTGCTCATAATGAAATTCCAGTCGTATTCATTCCGCTCAATTCGGTTCTGCTAATGCGCACCGGCTGCTAATCCAGACCTGGTATGAACAACGCGAGGCTCGGCCAGAGAATAACAAGCAGCAACGCCGCCAATTGCAGAATAACGAACGGGATAATGCCACGATAAATGCTCATCAGATCCACTGATTTTGGCGCAATACCCTTCAGGTAGAACAGGGCGTAACCAAATGGAGGCGTCAGAAACGACGTCTGCAGATTGATCGCCACCAGGATGGTGAACCAGTAGATGGTCGCCCGATTTTCGCTTGGAACGTGATCGCCAAATTCGAGCGTCGCGACCATAGGTGCAAANACAGGCAGGATGATGAGCGTNATTTCCACCCANTCGAGGAAAAACCCGAGNACGAAAACGATGCCCATTATCAGGAACAGCAGGCCCCAGGAACTTAACCCCGCGCCAAGGATCAACTCTTCAATGATGTCGTCTCCGCCCANAGACCGGAAGACATACGCNAAACAGGTNGCGCTCAAAATGATGAAGAAGATGAAGGAGACGGTCAGTCCGGCGGANTGACANACGCCTGTCACCATGTCGCGCGTCAAGCGCCCGTTNAAGATCGCAATCAACGTTGCGCCAAAGGCGCCAACCGCACCGGCCTCGCTGGGCGTNGCCCAACCAAGCAGGATAGAGCCNTTGATGAGNGCGATCAGGCAAACCGGNGGNAAAAAGCTCCGCAGCAACAGCGCGGGCATNTCNCNNCGCGGCACGTTNANCATGTCNGCCGGTAAGGGCGGCGCCATNTTNTTATCGATCGAACANGCGATGATAATATAGCCGACATANAAAACAGCCAGGAACAGNCCAGGCCCGAGCGCCGCCAAAAAGACGTCGCCAACGGAAATGGANANCAGATCCGCCATGATGATCAGCATGANGCTGGGCGGTATCANAATGCCCAANGTNCCCGATGCGCAAATGACGCCGGTGGCCAGTTCGTGTTTATAACCCTGTTTCAGCATGGTGGGCAGCGCCAGCGCGGTCATCATCGTAACGGATGCGCCAATGATGCCNGTCATGGCGGCGAGAATCGTGCCCATGATCGCCACGGCGACCGCCAGGCCGCCCGGNACCCGNTTAAGNAGGACCTGACAGACATANAGCATGTCGTTGGCGACGCCGCTTCGCTCCATCATGACGCCCATGAAGACGAATGTTGGAACCGCGACAAGGACCAGATTTTCTGCGGCTTGCCCCCANATTCTGGGGAGGAAATTGAAAAANTCGATAAGGGTGAACATATCGAGCGAGAAACCGATAAATCCGTANAGGAGGGACAACCCACCCAAAATAAAGGCAACCGGATAACCAGTGAAAAGCAAAATCGCNAAGCTCAAAAACATGAACAGTGGCAGATAATCAATTAAGAAATCAACGAGTTCCATGGATACTTCGTCTCCCNATTTCACGTTTCGCGTATGTTTTGGAAACGTGCNGGGGCTGCGTCTATTTCTAAGAGGAACGCTAACCCNCACACGACGGCGTCAAAAAGAGANNGGCGTCGNGTTCTACCTAAAAAAGAAGACTGGAGCCCAGNTTTACCGGGCTCCAGCCCCCACATGGGTTGTAATAACCCAAAGCGNAATCAGTACACCTTAAATACCTTACTTGANGTAGGTGCCCTTCAAAGNTTGAGCGTCGCCCCAGACTTTATATTTTTTACGGAAGCCGTAAAAATTGTCNGCAACGCGTTTGAACAGNGGGTCCTTGGCGGATTCTTCNACNACGACTTCGTTCCACGCAGCTTCAAATTTCGCGAGCGTGGAGTCAGGCCAACGACGAATGTTCACGCCNTGTTTNGTNTNCATCACTTTCATNGCGTCGAAGTTTTTNGCTTCTGNTTCCGCATANGTGTGCATGACGCTTTCGCCCAGCGCGATGCGGATNATCGCTTGATGCTGTTCGGANAGCTTGNTCCATTCACCCTTGTTCATCAGCAATTCGCTGACGGAAACCTGTTGGTGCCAGCCCGGGAAATAGTTNNATTTCGCGATCTGGTAGAANCCAAGCTTGNTGTCGATTGTCGGCATGGAGAACTCGGTNGCGTCGATAACGCCGCGNTCCAGGGCNGGATANATGTCCGCGCCTGGCAGCAACTGGGTTTGTACGCCCATTTTCTCCATGACTTTGGCGCCCAGGCCAAAGAACCGCATTTTCAANCCCTTGATTTGATCAAGAGATTTTCAAGCCCTTGATTTGATCAAGAGAATTGATTTCGGTTTTGAACCAGCCGGATGTTTCCGCGCCGATGGCNAAACTATCGAAGGNAATCAGNTTNTGCTTGTCATAGATTTCCTGACGAAGATCGTTGCCTCCNCCAAACCATTTCCAGGCCATGAANTCGCCGATTTGCGGNCCAAANGGAACCGTCGTGAANAACGACAGGGCCGGATATTTCGAGGTGTGATACCCAGGCGTCGTCCAGCAGGATTGCACAGAACCCTTGGAGGCGGCGTCAAAGCATTCCAGAGTCGGCACCAGCGCGCCGGGCTCAAAGAATTTGATTTTCAGATCGCCGGCGGAAAGCGCCGTGACGTTTTTGGTGAAACGCACGCCGGACGTGCCCAGATGGGGCAGTGAACTGCCGAACGCACTTTGCATTTTCCAGCGTACTTTTTTCGCTTCGGCGGGGCCGCCCACCGCGAGCATCATGCCGCCAACAAGCCCGAGGGCGAGGCCGGCTTTCATAAATGTACTTTTCTTCATTAGTTTGAAACCTCCCTAAAATTTATCATGACCACCCGCTACCCGGATGGTAAATTGTTAATTGATCGTCACTATAAACCTGCCCTAAAATTCAGACGAGATTGCTAGCCTTTGCAAGCTAACCCAGCTTTGTCCATGGCTCAAGCGAATTGAGTGTGATCTGTATTTTGTTCCGCCAAATTGTTCGTATTTCGGATACGTGCGTGATATTTCAGCTTAATTCGACGCGTTGATTTTCAATTTATCCAATCACTTGGTTGCCATGAGCCTCGGCCCGGTCTATAAGGCACGCCGCATCCGGGGAGTAGCTCAGCCTGGTAGAGCACTACGTTCGGGACGTAGGGGCCGGAGGTTCGAATCCTCTCTCCCCGACCAGGTTTTAAAGTAACCGGTTTTCGTTGTTTCCAGTGATTGGGGCGAACGAAAACCGGTTTCTTTGTTTTTAAACTCAAGAAACAATTCCGGAGTCGACGACGTGCCCTTTATCGCCCCTCGCATGGACCGTATTGAAACAACCGCCAGTTCCGCCAATACCCAGCGCGCGCGTGAGCTTGCCGCGTCGGGTATGGATGTGGTCGCGTTGACTCAGGGCCAACCGGACTTCGCCACCCCCGAGCATGTCGTCGAGGCGGCGATTGCGGCGATGGCGGCGGGCGAAACCGGCTATACCCTTGTCAGCGGCACGCCCGCCCTGAAAGAAGCGATCATCGAAAAATTTCGCCGCGATAACGGGTTGGATTATGCGCTGAATCAGGTCATCGCCGGCACGGGCGGTAAACAGATCATCTATGACGCCATGATGGCGACGATTCAGCCCGGCGACGAGGTTATCCTTCCGGCGCCCTACTGGATGACTTATTCCGATATCATCGGATTGTTCGACGGCGTTCCGGTGGTGGTGCGTTGTTTGTCGGAAGCCGCCTATAAACTGACTCCGGATCAGTTGGAATCCGCAATTACGGACCGGACAAAATGGCTGTTCCTGAATTCACCAAACAACCCTAGCGGCGCGACCTACAGCCGGGTTGAGATGCAGGCGTTGTGCGACGTGCTGATGCGCCATCCGCATGTTCATGTTCTGGCCGACGATATGTATGAACATATCGTGTTTGACGGACGGGAGTTTGTGACGCCGGCGCAGGTCGAACCCGGCCTGTATGACCGCACTTTGACGCTGAATGGCGTCTCCAAGGCCTATTCGATGACCGGGTGGCGTCTGGGATATGCGGGCGGTCCGGAAAAACTGGTCGCCGCCATGGCGAAGGCGCAGCTGCAATGCACCGGAAACCCGTCCTCGATCAGTCAGGCGGCGGCGGTGGCGGCGTTGAACGGCCCGCAGGATATCGTTTCGGCGCGCACGCGTGAGTTTGAAGAACGTCGGGACCTTATCGTCGGTCTTTTAAATCAGGCCTCCGGCATGACGTGTCATCGGCCGGAAGGCGCGTTCTACGCCTATCCCGATTGCAGCGCGCTGATCGGTAAAAAGACGCCGGACGGCAAAATCATCGAATCGGATGCGGATCTGGCGATGTATTTTCTCGAATCCCATGGCGTCGCGCTGGTGCACGGGGCGGCGTATGACGTGTCCCCGCATATTCGGGTTTCCTTCGCCACATCGACGGACAACCTCATCGAGGCGGGTACGCGCATTCAACGCGCCTGCGCGGCCCTAACCTGATTTTGGCGCCGTGATTTAGCGTCTGGGTGGCGGCGCCCTGTTGGACGCCGCCGGATTCTGTTTCGTGACGCTTAGACGCCGCTCAGAAAGCCGTCCATGTACCCGTTGACCTCGTCCGGGCGCTCCAACATCGTGAAATGCCCGATATCGGCGACGGTCTCGAACTGCACCTTGGGCGACTTCACCGCCGTGGCGCGGACATAGGTCATGTAATCCGTAACTTCGCCTGATTTGACCGGGGCGCGAAGGGTCTTTGGGTCGGGTTTTGTGCTTTGGATAATCAGGATTGGCGCGCTCATATGGGCGAGAACGCCGTCGATCGCGCCCGCATCCCAGCGATGAATGCTGACTGAAGACGCAACGCCCACGGCCTCAGGCGTTGTAGCGCATTCCTCGATGATGGCGTCGCGTAACACGGGATCGCTGTCCGGTGTGAACATCGCGCCGAACTGGTCGCGGTGATATTTCGCATACCCTTTTTCGCGAACGCCCGCATGAATAAGCGCTTCGCGTTCGTCTGCGGTGCCGCCAGCGGTCCGGCGACTGCCATCGACCAATACGACGCTTTTAATGCGCGCTGGCTCCAGCCGGCAGGTCTCCATGATGACCCGGCAACCCATGGAGTGACCAACAATCGTGACGTTCGTCAGGTCGAGTTCGCGCAGCAACGCCGCGACATCCGCGCCGAAGCTTTCCAGGCAAATCGGATCATCGCCCACCTCTGACTCGCCGTGGCCTCGGAGGTCTACGGCGATTGTCTGGTTGGTTTTGCTAAAATGCGCGACCTGAAACCGCCAGTTTTCTAGCCGGCATGTCAGGCCGTGGACAAAAACAATGGGGTCTCCTGCGGCGTCGTTTCGTTCGTAGCGCAGTTTTGCGCCGTTTCGTTCGTACCAGTTGATTGACGAATCAGAGGTCATGGAGATTCCTTCAAGAAGGGTGAAGATCTCGGTCAATGGGCAGCAGTTGCTCGTTCAACATATCCTTGAGAACGATCGTGCGAACCTCTTCCGGATCCAGATTATTTTGTTTGATCATATCGCGAGACGCGGCCAGAACGGCGTCGACATCTTGCATCAATTTATACTGTTTAAACAAATCCTCATGGTGCAAGCCCATCGCCTCGCCAATTATCTCCATGAAATTCACAATCTCGAACGGCCAGGCGTCTTCGTGGGAACACAGCTCCCGATGGTCCGCATGATAAACGCCCGCCAAGGTCGTGACGCCTGCGCTTTCCGCCGCTCTGAAGGTATCCGCCAACAGTTTTTTGCCCGCATGCGGGACCGATTTCAACGACGTCATCTGATACCCGATCCGGGTCATTTTCAAATCAACGAAGGTGAGCCCTTTGATGCTGGAAAGTAGTTCGGTGACCGCCTCGGTCACGCCGTGGGCGCCGGGGTATTCGTGCAGCGCGACTGTTTTGTTGACCGGATGGACTAAAAGCGGCCGCAAATCGTCCAGCCGCCGCGCAAGATACACCGCGAACATCGTCATATCGAAGGGCGTTTCCGCCGGCGCGTCTTCGTCGCGTCCCGGCAGAACGGTTTCACTGAATTGAATGTGACATGTGGGGCACCAGGAAAGCACCTCCGCCGTTTTGCTGCTCGCAAACCGCTCCAGTGTTTTGTCGCCTTGGCGCCCTGCATTCGCGGTGTCGCCGGGTCTCATTTGCAGAATGCCGCAGCAATTGGCGGGGCCGCCATAGACCTCGTAAGACACGCCCAGTCGGTCGAGGACGTCGAGGCACAAGAGCCCGATATGGGGCGTCCGCAGCATGTTGCAGCCGGTATAGAACACAAGATCGGGCGCCTCTGCGCGCTCAGGATGGGAGGACGGGCTCAAGCGTTCCAAAAGATCCGGCGACAATTGAAGTCGCGACAAGACCCGTACGCCCCGCGCCATCGATTGAAAGGCGGTTTTGCCGGTTTCGCGGCGGTCCGGTTCAGGCGTGCTACGCCGCATCGCCCGCTGGGCCATGGCCAACATGAAACGGGGATTGATTCCATAATCGCAGGCGGTTACGCAAAACCCTGAGCCACAGCAGGATTCGGTCCATTTTTTGGACAATTCCGGCCCGTCGCCAGTTTTTAAAATGTCCAATACGCCCGCCGCGACGGCGGCCGGGTCTTCGATGGGAAATCCCGCCGCGCTCGGCGTGGGGCAGACCGCAACGCAATCGCCGCATTTGGTGCAGGCGTCCAAAATATTCGTGACGCGACGATCGAGTGTTTCTAAAAAACCACCCGCAACGGCGGCGTCTGTTTTATTATTGTCCATCTTAACCACCCTTCAATGTTTCTGGCGCCACCATAACGAGACGCTCTGGCGCCGACAACGGCCCCGCGCCGGAACGCGCCGCTATTTATTCTCAACAGCGACCCACAAAAAAAAGACAAAGGTGAAATTCAACGATGTTTGGTGGAAGACAGGGGGCATTGAAAGTCTGGGGTTTGGTTGTCGCCGCGCTGCTGCTGGCAGGCTGTGGCGAGGACGATCCTGCGCGCGCGAAGGAAGCCGTCAGCTGGATTCGGATGCATAAACATGACGGTCTGGCGAATCCAATCTGGAAGATCACGGGCATAAAAATGGAAGACGCTCGCAATATTATTGTCGATGTCTGGGTGCCCAACCCACGGCACGTTGAAATGCTGCGGTCGCAAAGTTTGATGCGAAAGTCGCTGATCGCCAAATACGCCTGTCCGGCGGCACGCGCTGGAATATGGACCATCGTCAAGGACGACATAAAAATCCGCGTCAATTTACACGATGAAGGCATCCATCTGGGCAACGCGATTTGCACGCCGCCTCGCGCCTGATTTTATAATCCGCCCGACGCTTGAATTCAGGCGCCTTTTGGCGTGGGGGCATGGTTGCCGAGGCCGCTCACGCCTGTATTGTGGTCGCAATGATTGCAAAAGACGCAGGGGCGAGTGAGATGAGCTGGGAAAAAGAAGTCGATGAAATTACCCGCAAGCGCGATTTGGCGAAGCAGCTGGGCGGCGAGGCTGGCGTAACCCGACAGCATAATCTAGGGCGCCAGACCATTCGCGAGCGTATCGACGCGTTGGTCGATCCCGGTGGGTTTCACGAAATGGGCGCCGGCGCCGGCGCTACCGAATACGACGAAAATGGCGACTTCGAGAGTTTTTCACCGGCCAATTTCATCGTCGGGTTCGGTGAGATCGATGGTCGGCGCTGCGTCGTCGGCGGGGAGGATTTTACCCTGCGCGGCGGATCGCCTAACGAGGCCGGTCTGCGCAAAAGCGTCTATGCCGAAGAAATGGCGACCCGCTATCGCACCCCGTTGATCCGTATTCACGAAGGTGGCGGCGGCAGCGTCGCAGGTGCGGGCGGCAAGACTGTGGGCAGTCCCGTTCATTTGCCGCATCGGTTCAAGTCGGTTGCGCGCGCGCTGGCGACCGTGCCGGTGGCGACGGCGGCGCTGGGTCCCGTTGCGGGGTTGCCCGCCTCACGATTGGTGGCGTCCCATTTTTCGGTCATGACCAAAGACACCGCACAGGTTTTGATCGCCGGGCCCGCCGTGGTCAAACGCGCGCTGGGCGAAGATCTGACCAAAGAGGAATTAGGGTCTGCGAAGGTGCATACCCGCAATGGCGTCGTCGATAACGTCGCCAAGGATGAAGCGGATGCACTGGCGCAAATCAGGCGTTTTCTCAGCTATATGCCGGACAATGTGTGGTCGTCGACGCCGCGCATCAATCCCGAAGACACCGGCGACGATCCGGAACGTCGGGACGAGGCGCTGTTATCCCTGATTCCGCGCGACCGGCGTAAAATTTACGACCCGCGCGCCCTGATCGCGCATATCGTGGACAAGGACAGCTTTTTTGAAATGACGCGCGCTTACGGCTCCGGACAGATTACCGGCTTTGCGCGGATGAACGGCTGGGTCGTTGGCATATTGGCGAATGACAACCGGTTTTATGCGGGCGCGATGACCGCCGACGGTGCGATGAAATATCGCCGGTTTGTGGAAAAGTGCGAGATGTTTCACATCCCCATTATCAGCCTTGTTGATGAGCCCGGCTTCATGATCGGGTCGGAATCGGAAAAGGCGGGCACGATCCGCGTTGGCACCGCCGCCGTCTTGGCCGCCGCCGATTGCATCATTCCCTGGGCCTCGGTGGTGGTGCGAAAATCCTTCGGCGTGGCGCAAGGCGCGCATTACGGAAACGACGCTCATGTTTTGACCTGGCCGTCGG
>JAESSL010000016.1 GCA_016764135.1 Alphaproteobacteria bacterium | reverse complement strand
AGCCAGCTGGAAGCCGCAATGACAGACCGCACCCGCATGATTGTCGGCGTCAGCATTCTGGGCAATCCCGCAGCGCTGGACGTCATGCGCGACTTCGCCGAGAGCCACGGACTCTATTTTTTCGAAGACAATTGCGAGTCGCTGGACGCTGAGCTCGGCGGCAAAAAGACAGGCAGCTTTGGCGACATGGCGACGCATAGTTTCTTTTTTTCCCATCACATCGCCACCATGGAAGGCGGCATGGTGGTTACCGATGACGAAGAATACGCCCATCTTCTGCGCAGCCTTCGCGCCCATGGCTGGACCCGCGATCTGCCCGCCGACTCGCCTGTCTTCAAAAAACGCGGCGATGATTTTTATGAAGCCTACCGATTCATTCTGCCGGGCTACAATGTCCGGTCCATCGAAATGTCCGGCGCCATCGGCCTTGTCCAACTGGATAAACTTCCCGACATGACAAAAGCGCGGCGCCGCAATCTCGCCCATTTTCAATCCCGCTTCGGCGACGACCCGCGCTTCATCATCCAACGCGAAAACGGCGCCAGTTCCAGCTTCTGCTTCCCGATCATCCTGAACCCCGAGCGAAATCCAGATCGGGACGCGGTCTTTGCAGCGCTGAGCGACGGCGATATCGGGTATCGGATTATTACCGGCGGCTGCATCACGCGCCACGACGTGGTCGAGCATTACGACTACGAGGTTGTCGGCGCCCTGACGAATGCCGAGATCGTGCATGATTTTGGATTTTTTGTCGGCAATCATCCTTTTGACCTCACGCCGCAAATTGATCGCGTATACGAGATTCTCGATTCTGTCGTATCGTGATACAAAAGACCCGACGATCTATAGTTTTCATTGTCACCGGCATAGCGTTGATTGACCTGCATTGGATTAGAGAAACATCATGACGGAGCAACTGGACCTGTTGCTGATAAACCCGGGCGGACGGGAAAAAATCTATCAGCAACTCGGCGATGATCTGACCGCCGTGGAGCCGCCCCTGTGGTGCCGACTGATCGCGGGCTACATTCTGGATCACGGTTTTTCCGTTGAGATCATCGATTCCGAAGCGATGAACTGGAACGAAGAACGGGTCACCGAGGAAGTCCGTAAGCGCGAGCCATTGCTCGTCGGCATGATCGTGTTCGGCCATCAACCCTCCGCCTCCACCCAGCAAATGACCGCCGGGGGCGCCGCCTGCGCCGCCATCAAGGCCGATGATCCAGACCGAAAGATCATTATCGCCGGGGGCCATGTATCCGCCCTGCCCGAAAAGACCATCACCGAGGAAGCCGTCGATTGGGCTTGCAACGGCGAAGGTCCGCTCACCATCGAACAACTGCTGAACGTCCTGCGCGGCGCTCCCGACGACGCCGGTTTCGCACCAGATTTCGCGGCGGTGGAAGGTCTCGTCTGGCGCGATGGCGACGAAATCCGCAACAATACGCCCGCCCCCCTCATCCGCGACATGGACAAAGACCTGCACGGCAATGTCTGGCATTTGCTGCCCATGGAACGCTACCGCGCCCATAACTGGCATTGCTTCGGCGCGCCGGATACCCGCCAACCCTACGCGTCAATATACACCAGTCTGGGCTGTCCGTTTCGCTGCACATTTTGCTGCATCAACGCCCCGTTTGGCGTCAATCGCTACCGCATGCGCAGCCCGAAAGCCGTGGTCGCCGAAGTCGACCTCCTCTATCGCAAATATGGCGTCACGACGATCAAGATCATCGACGAGATGTTTGTCCTGAACGACCGACATGTCAGCGAAATATGCCGGTTGTTGGCCGAAAAACCCTATGCGAGTGAGTTGAATTTCTGGGCGTATGCGCGCATCGACACGGTCAAACCGGAGATGCTGGCCATGCTGCGATCCGCTGGCATACGCTGGCTGGCCCTTGGCATCGAATCCGGCAGCGAACATGTGCGCGACGGCGCTGAAAAATCCTTTAGCCAGGACGATATTCGCGACATTGTCCGGCGCATCCAGATGGCGGATATCAGCGTCATTGGCAATTACATCTTCGGCCTGCCCGACGACGATCTGACGACCATGCGCGAGACCCTCGATCTGGCCATGGAACTGAATTGCGAATTCGCAAATTTTTATTCCGCCATGGCCTATCCGGGGTCGCAACTCTACAACGACGCCGTAGCGCAAAATTTGACGCTGCCCGAAAACTGGAGCGGGTATTCTCAGCACAGTTTCGATTGTACGCCTTTGCCGACAGAGCATATTCCAGCGTCGGAGGTCTTAAAATTCCGCGACGCGGCGTTTCATGAATATTTCGAGTCCAAGCGGTTTCTCGACATGACGGCACAGAAATTCGGAATCGAAACCCGCGACTCAATTACAGAAATCACACGGCATCGACTACGCCGGCAATTGCTCGAAGAAGGGGCGGAGTCTTGATAATCACCAGAACGCCATTCCGCATCTCGCTGTTTGGCGGCGGCACCGACTTTCCGCAATGGTACGACGATCATGGCGGCGCGGTTATCGGCACGGCGATCAACCGGTATTGCTACATCACGTTGCGGCGCCTGCCGCCGTTCTTTGAATACAAGCACCGCATTGTGTATTCAAAAATCGAGCTGGCGAAAACCAACGCAGACATCATACATCCCTCCATTCGCGCGGTGTTTCAGGACAAGAATATTACCGAGGGTATGGAGCTACATCACAACGGCGATCTTCCCGCGTTGTCCGGCCTGGGATCGTCGTCGTCCTTTACGGTGGGCCTGTTGAATTCCTATCACGCGCTGAACGGCGCCATGTCATCGAAGATGGATCTCGCCAAGGAAGCGATCCGGATCGAACAACACGTCATCAAGGAAAATGTCGGGTCGCAGGATCAGATCTGGGCGGCGTATGGCGGCTTCAACCGGATCGACTTCAACCGGGACGGTTCTTTCAATGTCCGGCCCATCGTCATGACCAACGACAAACGCGAACAGTTGCGATCTTCCTTCGTCTTTTGCTTTACCGGGTTATCGCGGTTTTCGTCCGATATCACGAAGTCGACCCTCGACAATATGGCGTCGCGGTCCCGGCACCTTTTCGCCATGCGCAGCATGGTAGACGAAGCAACCAATTTACTGGAACAACCGACACTCTCCATTCGGGCGCTGGGCGAGTTATTGCATGAATCATGGTCGCTGAAGCGTGAATTATCGGACGCGGTCAGCAATGCTGAAATCGACGAAACCTATCAAGCCGCCCGTGACGCTGGCGCCATTGGCGGCAAAGTTCTCGGCGCTGGAGGTGGCGGATTCATGTTGTTCATCGTCGAGCCGGAAAAGAAAAAAGCAGTTGAGAAGGCCCTGTCCAAGCTGGTGCAGGTCGAGTGCGACTTCGACACGGCCGGCAGTCAGGTTGTCGTATACGAGCCTGACGGTTTTTAAGACCCGACAAGTTTCAAGACCTGTCTGTCGTTCCTAATCTGTCACCGTCATAGATTTTTGAGCCCACGTCGCGCCACCAGTCTTCATGGTCGAGATACCACTTAACCGTATCTCGAAGCCCGTCCTCTAGCTGCGTTTCGGGTCGCCAACCCAACGAATCGGCGATATGGCGAGCGTCTATCGCATAGCGGAAATCATGACCCGGTCGATCCGCGACAAATGTGATTTGATCTTCATAGCGTCGCCCCCCGTCAAGCGGTCTCAATTCCGTCAACGCTGCGCATATCGCCTGCACGATCTGCAAATTCGTCCGCTCCGCATCACCGCCAATATTATAACTCCCGCCAATTCGCCCGCGCGTCAGTACGGCCAGCAGCGCGCTCGCGTGATCTTCAACATGAAGCCAGTCGCGCCGGTTCGACCCATCGCCATAGATCGGCGCGGGCCGCCCCCGAAGGAGCGCCGATATCATCAGCGGAATCAATTTTTCCGGAAATTGCCACAGCCCGTAATTGTTTGAGCAATTGCTCAAAACAACGGGCAGGCCATAGGTGTGCCCCCAGGCGCGCACGAGGTGATCGGCAGCCGCCTTGCTGGCCGCATAAGGCGACCGCGGGTCGTAGGGCGAGGATTCCCGAAACGCCGGTGCGTCCGATGACAACGACCCAAAAACCTCGTCTGTGGACACATGATGGAAGCGAAACGCGCCCTTCCCGGCGTTATCGAGATCAGACCAGTACCGGGTCGCCTCGCTCAACAGCGTTTGCGTCCCCACGATGTTCGTCTGAATAAAAATCGCAGGCTCGTCGATAGAGCGATCCACATGAGATTCCGCCGCCAAATGGAGGATTGCGTTGGGGCGGTGCGCCTCAATTATACGCCGAACCGCCGGCCCATCGCATATATCCGCAACTTCCAAGGTGTAACGCGAATCATCCGACGCGTCTTCCAACGCCGCCAAATTCGCCGCATAGGTCAGCTTGTCGAGATTAACGACGCGCGCCCCGGTATGGCGAATCAATCGACGAATCACCGCCGAGCCAATAAACCCGGCCCCGCCCGTCACCAAAATTGTCGCATCGTCTAAAGTCAAAGGCATTTCGTATTTAATCCAGCATCGCTATAACCCGGACAATATTGGCTGTTTGCCCTCAGCGCAATTGAAGCGTGATAGAAGGTTAGCGTAATTCATTTTCTTGGATGGCCGCGTACACCCATGCTCGGGTATAGTATGGCTTCCATAAAACCGCGAGACACACAGTGCCCAACACCCCCAACACACATGAAAGTTTTTCCAGCCGGACAAGTGTAACCGTTGGTTCAGAGCGCTCTTTTGGACTGGTGTTCGCTGCGGTGTTCGCCCTCATTGCCTTAGCGCCGCTGTTAGATGGCGCGCTGATACAATTATGGGCGCTTGTCGTCGCAGCAGGCTTTGCGCTGATTGCCTTTATTTACCCGATTTTACTAAGACCATTGAACTTAATCTGGTTCAAATTCGGTTTATTGCTGCACAAAATCGTTAACCCCATCATCATGGGATTACTGTTTTATGTGACGATCATGCCCATCGGACTGATCATGCGTTTATGCGGTAAAGACCTTTTGAATCTGCGCATCGACAAAAATACGCCATCTTATTGGATTAAACGCGAACCTCATGAATCCGACAGCATGCGCAACCAGTTTTGATACGACAGAATAAATTTAAAACTCATGATGTCTTCTTCATAAGGAATTTTTGATGGCCTTTATTGCAGAGCTTTGGCGCTTCATCAAATTACGGAAGAAGTTTTGGCTACTGCCAATTATAGTCATGATGGTTTTGTTGGGCGGGCTGCTTGTACTGACCCAAGGTTCCGCCGTGGCGCCGTTCATCTACACAATATTCTAGAGCATAAATTCGATGAAAATCCTCGGCGTTTCCGCATTTTATCACGACAGCGCAGCGGCGCTGATCGTGGATGGCGAAGTTGCGGCAGCGGCGCAAGAGGAGCGGTTTACCCGTAAGAAACAGGATTCCGCGTTTCCGGAAAAATCGATTGAATACTGCCTGGAAGCCGGCGGCCTAGAGTTGGGCCAGTTGGACTCTGTCGTCTTTTACGACAAACCGTTCCTGAAGTTCGAACGGCTGCTGGAAACCTATCTGGCGTTTGCGCCACGCGGCTATAAATCCTTCGCCATGGCCATGCCAATCTGGCTGAAAGAAAAGCTTTTCCAAAAAGACATGCTGCGCAAGGAATTCACAAAGTTCGACGCGGATTTTGATTGGCGCGAAAAGCTGCTATTCGCCGAACACCACATGAGCCACGCGGCCTCGGCCTTTTATCCCTCGCCGTATGAAGAGGCCGTCGTTTTGACCATGGATGGCGTCGGCGAATGGGCGACGACGTCGGTCGCGATNGGNCAGGGCAAANATCTGACCGTCGTCCGGGAAATTCANTTNCCGCATTCGCTGGGNCTGTTGTATTCGGCNCTGACCTATTACATCGGCTTCAAGGTGAATTCCGGCGAGTANAAGGTTATGGGACTGGCGCCGTATGGCGAACCCAAATACGCCAATTTGATTCTGGAACACCTGATTGATCTGAAAGACGATGGCAGTTTTCGGCTGAATCAGGACTATTTCGATTATTGCACCGGGCTGACCATGACCAACAACCGCTTCGATGCGCTGTTTGGCGGTCCGCCGCGTCAACCTGAAACGGAATTATTGACACAAAAACATATGGATATCGCGGCGTCCATTCAAAGCGTTACGGAGACGGTCATGCTGACGATGACCCGAGCGCTTGCGAAAGAATTCAACTGTCCCAATTTATGTCTGGCGGGCGGCGTTGCGCTAAACTGCGTCGGCAACGGCAAAGTATTGCGCGATGGCGCGTTCAAAAATATCTGGGTGCAACCCGCAGCGGGCGATGCGGGCGGCGCGCTGGGCGCGGCGTTGTCCGCGCACCATCAACATTTCAAACAAAATCGCGCGCCCCGAATCATGGGCCCGACAGGTCCCCTGGACACCATGAAAGGCGGATACCTTGGTCCCGAGTACGAACAGTCGGATATTGAAGCGCGTCTGACCGAGGCTGGCGCAAAATTTGAAACCCTGTCCGATGAGGCGTTGACCGAGGCCGCCGCCCAGGCCCTCGCCAATGAGAAGGCCCTCGGGTGGATGAACGGACGCATGGAATTTGGCCCCCGCGCTCTGGGCGCACGCTCCATCATCGGCGACGCACGCTCTCCCACGATGCAAAAAACGCTGAACCTGAAAGTGAAGTACCGGGAATCCTTTCGTCCCTTCGCCCCATCAATTTTACGCGAAGACGTCGCGGACTGGTTCGATCACGACGGGGATTCACCCTATATGCTGATGGTTGCAGACGTCAAAAAAGAGCGGCAGTTAAAAATGACGGAGGCGGAATCCGCGTTATTCGGCATCGACAAGCTGAACGTACCCCGCTCGGATATTCCCGCTGTGACCCATGTCGATTATTCAGCGCGCATCCAGACCGTGCATAAGGATACGAACCCGCGCTACTACAAACTGATCGAGCGCTATAAAGAGCTGACCGGGTGCCCGATTGTCGTCAACACCAGCTTCAATGTTCGGGGCGAGCCAATCGTTTGCACGCCGGAAGACGCCTTTCGCTGCTTCATGGGGACCGAGCTGGACGTGCTCGTCATCGGCAACGCCTTCCTGAAAAAGGAAGATCAGGACCCCGCGCTCAAGCTGGACTACAAAGACGCCTTCGATCTGGATTAATCCGACCCGACGTCGATATTTCGGACGATTGTATCTTTTCGAAAATAGGCGAAAACATTCCAAGCGAGTATGGCCGCAATGCTGGACAGAGTCGCAGTGCGCGTCGCCTGAACCTGTTGACGCTTCGCCCAGGCGCCTGATAACCCGCAACAGGCGTCCCGAATGGCGCGATAGACCCGCCCCCCCTCACCGCGCAAAGACGCTTTTAAAAGTAAGACGCCGAGCACGAAAACATGCCCCGGCGCCAGTATCCAGAACAGCGGGCCCGGCATGTTCTTCACGAAGGTCCAGATCATGTTGCGCGTCCCGTGATACACGGCGAAGTCGGATCGTTGCGACCCTGAGCTGACCCCGCCTGCATGGGCCACGACCGCATCGGGAATTTGCAAACAAGCGCCGCCACGCAAGCGCAACCGAAAGCCCAGATCGACGTCTTCGACATAGCAAAAATAATCTTCATCAAACCCGCCCAAGGCGCGAAAAGCGTCCGCCCGATATAACGCCGCAGCGGCGCAGGCGGAAAACACGGCCCCCAAGGGCGGGGCCAGTGCGGCGTCCCGCCCATGTCCGCCACGCCAAGGAACGCCGAGGGCGAGATAATTATCCCCGGCGCCATCCAGCCGCGATGGATCCTTCAAATCGAGCTGCAAGGAACCGAAACTGTCCGCCCCCGGATTGGCCAGTTGTGCGCGATCCAGCGCATCAAGCCAGCCCGGCTCTGGAATAGCGTCCGGATTCAACAACGCAACCAAAGGTGTCTCCACCATTTTCACGGCCAGATTATTGCCACGCGCAAACCCGTGATTGGTTCCAAATTCCACAAAGGAGAAGCGGGGGTCATCGAGTGCGGATCGCGCATCGTCAAAAGACGAATCCGTCGAGCCGTTATCGGCGATGATCGCGTGGAAATTCACGAATGATTGCGCCGCCAGCGCTTGCACGCAATCCCGCAAATACGCCCCTGCGTTATAGTTGAGCACGATGACTGTCATCGTTACCGGGGGCATCATCGGCTTGTCAACCGGCGCGCTCACGAGTCGATCACCGGCGCCGGTGCGTATAGTTGATCCAGCACTGTGGCCAAGACGTCCTGCCAGGATGGCGGCGTAACGCCAAATTGCGCATTGAGGCGTTCCAAGGACATCCGGGAATTCAAAGGTCGCCGCGCGGGCGTTGGATAAGCAGAGGTCGGAATGGGGCGCACATCCGTCACCATCAAATCAGCCCCGCGTAGCCGGGCGCCCGCAAAGATAGCCTCCGCAAATTCACGCCACGACGCCGCGCCACCGCAAACCGTCTGAACCACGCCGCCCTTTTGTTGAAACAACCCGTCCGGATCATCGCCTGCTTGCGTCAGGATTTGGGCCACAATGTCCGCCAGCGCATCGGCGCTGGTCGGCGCGCCGATTTGATCGTCCACCACCATCAGGGTCTCGCGATCACGACCCACTCGCAACATTGTTTTTAGAAAATTCTGGCCTTCCGCTGCATAGACCCAGCTGGTGCGCAAAATAAGATGCGCGGCGCCGGACTCCGAAATTGCGCGATCGCCCGCCAGTTTGGAGACGCCATAAACATTCAGAGGACCGGTTAAGTCTCCCTCTCGCCAAGGCTGCTCGCCTGATCCGTCATACACATAATCGGTGGAAAAATGCAGCAAAGCGGCGTCATGCAGCGCCGCCCATTTCGCCAAGGCTTCCGGCGCCGCAGCGTTGATGGCGAAGGCGGCGTCCGCCTGCGATTCGGCGCCGTCTACATCGGTGAACGCCGCCGCGTTGATGATGAGGCTTGGCGACAATCGATCCAGCACAATTGGAATATCGGCCGGTTTGGCGAAATCCAGATCATTCCGATCAATTGCAATCAATCGATCATCGCTCGCCAGTCGCGTCTCAATGGCGCGCCCGACCTGACCGTTTCGGCCGATGAGAAGTATTGTCATATCCGCCCCCGAATGCGGTGAATCCGTTTATGGATCGGGCGAAGCATAAACTGGCAGGACAGGCGCGTCCCGCAATAATGGCGGCGTCCGGTCCTTATCTGACAACAACGGCGGCTGTATGGGCCAATCGATCCCAATTTCAGGATCGTCCCAGCGAATTGCGCCCTCATCGGACGGACTGTAATACGCCGTGCATTTGTAATGAAAGACAGTGTTGTCTTGGAGCGCCTGAAAACCATGTGCAAAACCCGGTGGAATCCAGAGCTGTTGGCGGTTTTCGGCGCTTAGTTCCACGCCGCACCACTGACCGAATCGCGGACTGCCCCGGCGAATATCAACGGCGACGTCAAAAACCGCGCCCGCCAACGCCATGACAAGCTTGCCTTGCCCGTTGGGCTCCTGAAAATGAAGTCCCCGCAGAGTCCCTTTCGACGATGACGATACATTGTCCTGTACGAAATTTTCGGACACGCCCGCCGCCGCATAACTCTCATCGCGCCAGCTTTCAAAGAAAACCCCCCGAGAATCTGAAAATGATTTTGGCTCAAATATCAGGACTTCAGGCAAGGCGGTTTGAATTATGCGCATGTTCGTTCCGGCGTCACACCAGGCTCCTTAAATAATCGCCATAGGCATTGGCGCCGTAATTTTGCGCCAAAGTTTCCAGCTGTCCGTGGTCAATCCATCCATGACGCCACGCGACTTCTTCCAGACAGGCGATTTTTTGCCCCTGACGCCGTTCAATGGTGGCGATAAAATTTGCGGCGTCCAGGAGTGAATCAGGCGTGCCGGTGTCGAACCACGCAATCCCCCGCCCCAAGGTTTCAACCGATAAGGTTTCGCGCTCGACATACGCCTTCATAACATCAACAATTTCCAGCTCGCCACGCGCCGACGGCGTCAGACCCGCTGCAATATCAACGACCGTAGAATCGAACATATACAGACCGGTCAACGCCAAATTCGATTTCGCCTGTTCGGGTTTTTCTTCAATGGAAACGATGTTCCCGGCCCCATCCAGCTCAATGACGCCATATCGTTCCGGATCCTGAACCGCATAAGCGAAGACCGACGCGCCCGCCGCCGTCGACGACGCTGTTTGCATTTTCGCGATCAATCCCTGCCCGTAAAAAATGTTATCGCCGAGAACGAGCGTGACGCAATCATCGCCAATAAAATCATCCGCAATCAAAAATGCCTGAGCGATTCCCTCGGGCGATGGCTGCGCCCGATAGGTCAGGGAAACGCCCAGCGCCTCGCCGTCGCCAAGCAACCGTTTAAAGGACGCCTGATCGCCGGGCGTCGTGATGATAAGGATATCGCGCACGCCGGACAGCATCAGCAGCGAAAGCGGATAATAGATCAGCGGTTTATCATACACCGGCAGGAGTTGTTTGCTCACGGCGCGGGTTGTCGGGTGCAGCCTTGTACCGGCGCCGCC
>JAESSL010000015.1 GCA_016764135.1 Alphaproteobacteria bacterium | reverse complement strand
GCCCCAGATGCAGACATCGCCACCCGCGCGCGCGATCGCCTCGGCCATACCCAGACCGATGCCGCCATTACCGCCGGTGATCAGCGCCACCTTGCCGTTCAAGTCAAATTGCGATGTTCCCATCAGTCGTCACCTTGTTAATTGATAAAATAGCGCGTTGCGACCATACGTCGCCTGTCCTAAATACGAAAACGCCGCTTCCAGCAACCCTTGGGCGGCCCGAAACGGCGTTTGCATACGTCAGAACCGGAAGACCGGTTCAATCAGTAATTAGTCAAGAAGCGACAGGTTTTCTGCGGCGGATTTGCCGTTTCTGCCCGGGACGAGTTCGTACTCGACCTTTTGTCCTTCGTTCAAACCACTGAGACCCGCTTGTTCCACCGCAGAGATGTGAACAAATGCGTCTTGAGAGCCCTCGTCCGGTTGGATGAATCCGAATCCTTTGACCGAATCAAACCACTTAACTGTACCTTTAGCCATAACTACTCCATCAAATAAAAAATCCCGCCGCAACATACGGTAGGAAGTAACAAGAATTACCACACTGTCTAGAAGTTACTCGGTATGGCGTCGGAACGGTCACCGGGGCCCGCTAGGCGGAATGTGTCTTTCTTATTAACTTCTGATCCGATCAAAAAAATATTGCAAGTAAAATCCGTAAATAATTTAAGACTTTATGAGGAATTTTTGATGCCTGTTACACGGGTGGTTTCGCTATTATTGCGATGAATTTTGGAAGGAATGCCATGCAAGCCCCGATGACAGCCGATTACGCCATTCGAATGGCCGCGTACAACCGATGGATGAACGAAAAAATTTACGAATCCTGTACGTCGTTAAATGACGTCGCGCGTAAAGAAGATCGTCGCGCCTTTTTCAGTTCCATCCATGGGACTCTCAATCACCTTCTCTTCGGGGACCTGGCGTGGTTCGGTCGTTTTCGCGATGGCGCGCCACGGGGCGGCGTCACGAGCCCCGATAACCAACTCTATGAAGATTTTGACGAATTGCGGCGCGCGCGTGCGGCGCTGGACGCAGAAATTGAAGAATGGGCGTCGACGCTGACTCCGGAATGGCTCAGCGCGCCGTTTACCTTTGAAAGTATGGTCGATGGGAAGACGCGAACAGCGTCTGCGTGGAAACTGGTCGTTCATATGTTCAACCATCAGACCCATCATCGGGGCCAGTTGACCACATTGTTAAGTCAAGCGGGTGTCGATATCGGGACAACCGATCTAACATTCATGCCGGAATAGACATTCGCAGGGAGTCGAGGAAATGGGTTGGGATTTCGTAACCGTGGAGCGGGACGGGGCCGTCGCAATTGTACGCATTGACCGTGGCGATGGATTAAACGCCATGTCGGCGAAGTTGCTGCGGGAGCTGACCGAGGTCGCGCAATCATTTTCGGACGATCTGAAAACGACCGCGATTGTGTTGACCGGCACGCAAAAGGCGTTTTGCGCCGGGCGGGATCTTCGGGATCCCGAGATCGTGGCGAATAACGCTAAGCCTCTTTTGGCGCGGCGGCGGCTTGCGGGCGGCGGCGCGCGTCTGTGTCAGGCTTGGGAGGATATCGAGGCGTTTACGATTTGCGCGGTTGAAGGATTCGCCGTTGGCGCCGGGTTGGCGATTTCACTGGCGCTGGATTTGCGCGTTATGGGGGCGGGGGCGCATTTTCGCGCGCCAGAAATTGCCCTGGGGCTCAGCATGGGCTGGGGCGCCATTCCGCGTTTGATTAATCTGGTTGGTCCCGCGCGCGCCAAACAAATCTTGATCTTGTCGAATCAGCGGGTCAGTGCGGAAACCGCGCTGGGTTGGGGGTTGGCGCAGGAGGTGGCGCCGGACGGTCAGGCCGCTGCGCGGGCGCTGGAGATCGCGGTTGAGGCCGCCGCGATGCCACCACTGACGGTGCGTCTGACCAAGCAGGCGGTGAACGCGGTCGCAAACGCCACCGCAAAGGCGTCGATCTATATGGATACCGAACAATTGATGTTGACCAATCTCAGCGGCGACCACAAAGAAGCCGTCGAGGCGTTCAAGGCGAAACGCAAACCCCGGTTCACTGGCGACTAATGGTCTCTATTCGTGATGGGCTTTTTAACGGACGCCTAACGCCGTCCATTGGCCAAACGCTGGGCGTCCGGATGCGCCCGTAGGCGACCCATCGCCACGACGCCGAGGATAGGCCCAATCGCCAGCGCCATGAAAGCGTAGCGCCAGCCAAACGCGTCAATGGCGAGCGGCATCAGGTGAATGGTCGCCAGCGTCAGCAAAAATCCCATGGAGGTCTGGATTGTCAGCATGGTGCCGATGCGGTCTTTGGGCGCCAGTTCCGCGATGCTGGCGGAAAACTGCGCTGAATCCGCCACGATCGTCGCGCCCCAGATAAAACAGACAAGAAAAGTCAGAATTGGCGCGCCGCCAAAGAAAAAGCCAACGATCAGGGCGCAGGTCGCACTCATGCTCATCGCAGCCATCGTCAAAAACGTCCGGCCCATGCGATCTGCGATATAACCACCGATCAAACAGCCGGCGCCGCCGCCAATCCCCATCGCGCCGAAGGTCGCCATGCGCGCCCAGAAGGACGCGTCAGGGGCGCTCGTGAACGCCCCGCTCAGCTGAAAACTGGTGTTCAGAAAAATACCAAGCCACGCCCACATGGCGTAGAGCTCCCACATATGGCCCAGATACCCTAAATTGACCAATCGTAAGGCCTTGTCGCTGAGGGCGGCTAGCACGGCGCGTGGTTTAAAAGGCGGTGCGGCGGCCCAGTTCGGGCCCAGCGGGACGAAATTAATCAGAAACGCGGCCGCCAGGGATGCAAGAGACGCCGCCGCAATTGCGAGCCGCCAGTCCACGCCGCCAAAGGCGTTGAATAAATGCGGCGCCGCCGACCCCAGCGTCAGGGCGCCAACCAGAAGTCCCACGAGCAGGCCAAGGTCTTTGTCAGCCCAGCTGGCGACCATTCTCATGCCCACCGGATAAACCCCCGCCATGCAGGCTCCGGTCAGGAACCGGCATACCAGGACGGTGGGCGAGGCCGGGTCGGCGATGAGCAATACAGCGTTGGCCCCGGTCGCGATCACGGTGGAAAACATGAAAAACCGCCGGGGATCAATCCGGTCGGCCAGCCCCAACAAGGCGCTGACCAGCGTACCGGCGACAAAGCCCATCTGGACGGTGCTGGTTAGCAACGCCGCTTGATGATCGTTCAGGCTGAACTCAAGGCGGAGCGAGGGAATGACGGCGGACGCGGAAAACCATAGCGACAAGGCTGCTACCTGACAGATCGACAGCAAGATAAGCGCGCGAGGTTTTCCGGTCATGGTCTGTCAGCCTGAAGCTCGACGCCGTCTTAGGCGCGGGCGATGGCGTCGCGCAATTCGCTTATGCGCGCCGTCGCCGCCGCCGCAAGAAACGCGATGTCGGTTTGCGTCGTCATGAAGCGCACACCTTTTTTGATGAATCCGATCTGGCGCTCGATNTCCCGTTCACCGCCCAGCCCGGCGATTTTTCCNTTGTCCACNGCGGCCGCGATGATGCGCTCNACNGCGGCGACATGTTCGGGCGCGCCAAACTGGCCGGGCATACCCATATTGACCAACAGATCGCTGCTGCCGATATGAATCACATCGACGCCGTCAACGGCGGCGATTTCCTCGACATTCTCCAACCCCTCGACCGTTTCGATCATGCAGACCACCAGCGTGGCGGCGTTTAACACGGGGACGCTTTCCTTCAACGGAATGGGGCGATAGTCGAAATGCGGATACACGCCACAGACCGACCGGGCGCCAACGGGTGGGAATTTTGCGGTTCGCACACCCTTGCGCGCATCATCAGCGGTGTTGACGTCCGGATAGACGATTCCCAGCGCGCCGTTGTCCAGAATCGGAGACACATCCGGGTCGTCGCAACTGCGCACCCGCACCAACGCCGCGATGCCGCAACCCTGCGCGGTCTGCGCCATATTGCCCACGCTCTCGACCGAAAACAGCGAATGCTGTGTGTCGATGAAGATGAAGTCATGGCCGGACGCTTTGGCGATCCGGGCGATATCGCCGGTGCGGGACAAGCGAATATTCATGCCCATGGCGACTTCTCCCGCCGCCATACGCGTCATTACCGGATTTTCGAGTTTCAGGTCGCTCATAGGTTGGTCTCTCCCGTGCGTGCGAGTTTATAGATGAATTGAGGACAGGATTGCGCAACCATTCCAAAAACGCCAGCCGACATAGCCCGCCGGGGCGCCAAGTCTTTGTTTTGTGATCCAGTCTCGACTATTCCCGCTGAAACAGTAGAGTGTTGGGCTCAAAAGTCCGGACACTAATTAAAACAAGGAAGTACGAAGCATGAGCGCAGGAGAACGATTGCCCGGCACGCCGGTGCCAATGCACATTTGGGAAGGCCATGGCGGCGTAAAGATCGCCGGAGACACATGGGGCAATCCCGAAGGACCGCTAGCGGTGTTGCTGCATGGCGGCGGCCAGACGCGCCACGCCTGGAAAGGCGCGGGCGAGACGTTGGGGGCGTCCGGATATTACGCCGTGGCGTTTGATGCGCGCGGTCATGGAGATTCGGACTGGGCGGCGCCAGACGCCTATGGACCGGATTATATGGTCAAGGACTTGCAATGCGTGGTGGCGGCGTTGGGGAGCAAAAATCCCATTCTGGTCGGCGCGTCCATGGGCGGCGGCGTCAGCCTGACGGCGATTGGCGAAGACACTATTCCGGCGGCGGCGCTGGTTCTTGTGGATATGGCGCCAAAGATCGAAGAGGCGGGCCGAAAGAAAATTCAGGCCTTCATGAGCCAGAATCCCGACGGATTCGATACGTTGGAAGAAGTGGCGGCGGCGATCTCCAACTATCAACCGCATCGCCCGCGCCCGCGTAAACTGGACGGCCTGGCGAAGAATATTCGACTGGGGGCGGACGGAAGATATCACTGGCATTGGGACCCCGCGTCGTGGCGCTCAGGTGACGAATGCGGGTTACCGGGAACGCTTGAGCAAATGCGCGGATCAATTATCCCTGCCCACCATGTTGGTGCGTGGCGGCTTGTCCGATGTCTTGAGTGAAGCGGGCGCGCAAAGCTTCCTTGAACAATGCCCGCATGCGGAATATGTGAATGTGAAGAACGCGGCGCATATGGTGGCCGGGGATCGCAACGACATCTTCGCAGAGTCGGTGGTTGGTTTCCTGCAACGCGTGGCGCCAGCGGCTTAAAAAACGCGGCAACCGATACGATAAAGGGAGCGCACGACATGTGGCCAAATCGCGCATTGCTGGATTTAATGGGGCTCGACGTTCCGATTATTCAGGCGCCCATGGCGGGGGCTGGTGGTTCGGCGTTGGCCGTGGCGGCGTGTCAGGCCGGGGCGTTGGGCGCACTGCCTTGCGCTATGCTGGATGCGGACAAGGCGCGTGCGGAAATTGGCGTCATCCGCCAGCGGACCGACAAGCCCATGAGCGTGAACTTCTTTTGTCATACGCCGCCGGATGCGGATCCGGCGCGCGCCGAGTCCTGGAAATCATCGCTATCGCCGTACTATACGGAACTCGGACTGGATGCGGACGCCAAAGCGCCTGCGGTCAATCGCGCACCCTTTGACGACGCCATGTGCGAGCTTGTTGAGGATACCAAGCCCGAAGTCGTCAGCTTTCATTTTGGATTGCCGGATGAGGCGCTTCTGGCGCGCGTTAAAGCGGCCGGGTGTCTGGTCATCAGCTCCGCCACGACAGTGACCGAGGCGCGGTGGTTGGAAGCGCGCGGTTGCGACGCGATCATCGCCCAGGGCGTTGAGGCGGGCGGCCATCGCGGCATGTTCCTGAGCGATGATATCTCCACCCAGGTTGGTACGATGGCGCTGGTCCCGCAAGTGGTCGACGCGGTCAGCGTCCCGGTTATTGCGGCGGGCGGAATCGCCGATGGCCGTGGAATCGCCGCCGCATTCGCCTTGGGCGCGGCGGGGGTGCAGATCGGCACGGCTTATTTGTTTACGCCTGAATCGCTGATTACCAATTTGCATCGCAACGCGNTGCGCCTGACGCGCGACGANGAAAGCGCGCTGACGAATGTGTTTTCNGGTCGTCCGGCGCGCGGCATCATGANCCGGATCATGCGCGAGGCGGGCCCTATGTCAGACAAAGCGACGGCGTTTCCAACCGCAGGCGGGGCTTTGGCGCCGTTGAAAAAGGCGGCGGAGGCGCAAGGCGATACGAGCTTCACATCGCTGTGGTCCGGGCAAGCCGCCGCGCTCAGCCTTGAAATTGGCGCCAGCGATGTAACCCGCCGTCTGGCCGAAGATGCGTTAAGCCGTCTGAAGTCCCTGTCGGAATAACCGAGCCGCGCTAGGAAAAAGAAAAGCCTTCATAGCCGTTATTGGCGACTTTGGCGCATTTTTCTACATAAGGCGGAACGCCAATATAGGGCATGAAGACGCGCGGTTTACCCGGCACATTAGCGCCCAGATACCATGAATTGCAGGTTGGGTAGAGGGTCGTGTTGGCGATCTCGTTGACGTGCTCGACCCATGCATCCTCAGACTCAAGAGTGGGATCAATCGTGGCGTGGTTGTTGTCGCGCATATAGCCGACGCAGTCCGCGATCCATTCCACATGATGTTCGATAGACGGGATCATGTTGCTGAGCACCGAGGGGCTGCCCGGCCCGGTGATGGTGAACAGGTTTGGAAACCCGGCGGTGGCGAGACCCAGATAGGTTCGCGGCCCCGCCGCCCATTTATCCGTGAGGGGCGTTCCGCCTGCGCCGCGAATATCGATTTTGGCCAGCGCGCCAGTCATGGCGTCGAAGCCAGTGGCTAAAACGATTGCGTCCAGCGCATAACGTTCGCCGCCGACCGTGACGCCCTCTGGCGTGATCGCGTCCACCGGCGTTTCGCTGACATCGACAAGGCTGACATTGTCGCGGTTGTAGGTTGCGTAATAATCGGTATCGACGCAAAGCCGTTTGCAGCCGAATGTGTTGGTGGGCGACAGCAATTCGGCGGTCGCTGGATCCTTTACGCTGGCGCGAATTTTGGCGCGCACGAAATCCGCAGCGGTTTCATTGGCGTCGAGATCGAAGATGAGGTCTGAAAACGCACCGCGAAACTGCAACCCGCCGACCTCCCAGCGTTCCTCGTAAATCTGGTCCCTGTCGTCTTCTGACACGGTCAGCGCCGATTGCATGTTCACCACGGTCGACGTGCCGGTGCGATTGGCGGCGTTACGGGCGCGAAACCCGGCGTAATCCGCTTTGATGGCGCGCTCAATGTCCGGATCCATAGGGCCGTTATGCGCGGGCACGGCGTAATTGGCGGTGCGCTGAAAGACGGTCAGATGCGTTGCCTGTTCCGCAATAATGGGGATGGACTGGATGGCGGATGACCCCGTGCCAATGATTCCCACGCGCAATCCGCTGAAATCAACGCCCTCATGGGGCCATTTTCCGGTGTGATAGGTCGTGCCGTTAAAGCTGTCCATGCCGTCGAAATCCGGCGTATTGGCGGATGACAAGCACCCTGTCGCCATGATGCAATGGGTCGCGGTCAAGCGGTCGCCGGTCGATGTTTCCAGCGTCCAGTCGTTCGTTGCATCGTTGAAAGTGGCGCTGAGGACGCGGGTGTTGAACTGAATGTCGCGGCGGAGGTCGAACCGGTCCGCGACGTGATTGGCGTAGTCCAGAATCTCCGGCTGTGGGGCGTATCGCTCGCTCCAATGCCACTCCTGCTGCAATTCAGCCGAGAACTGATAGGAATATTCCAGGCTGCCGATGTCACACCGCGCGCCGGGATATCGGTTCCAGTACCAGGTGCCGCCAACGCCGCTGCCGGTTTCCAGAACGCGCGCGGACATGCCCATGCCGCGCAGCTTGTGCAGCATATACAGACCTGCGAACCCGGCTCCGACGATCAGGGCGTCAAATTTTGTCTCGGTCATTTCGTAGATCCTGCAATTACGTCGTCACCAGGCGTTCGACCGGCGTGCCGCGCACGTCCATTTCATATTCCAGCCCAATAACTGGCGGGCGGGCGTAGTACCAGGTCAGACCCGCGCCAGCGGCGCCGCGGCGAACAATTTCATCCGCCAGGAAGGGATGTAAATCATGAATGGTGTAGACCTGCGCTGCGCTGGCGTTTGACCAGTCGACGCCGAGCGCGGCCATTCGCGCCTCCATGACATCCAGCACATAGCGGGCTTTTTCCCGGATCGCGTCGGGCGAGGTGTCCTCGTAGCGGACAATGCGTTCGGCGTATTTGCCAGGGCCGTCCCTGGATTCGGCGGATCCGGCGATGACAAAGCTCGGCGCGGCGGTCTCCGTCGTTGGAACCG
>JAESSL010000014.1 GCA_016764135.1 Alphaproteobacteria bacterium | reverse complement strand
TCCGCCCGCTTTTGCCCATTGGCGCAAGGCGTCTTCTTGGGTGGCGTCAATGGTCGCCGCGTCAGGAATGGCAATGACCGCGAGAGAGCGATCCAGCAGCGTTTCCAGGGCGCCCGTCGTGACTTCATTAAAGGGCGCAAGTCCCCGTTGAAGATAATAAATCTCCGATAACAGCGAGGGGCTATTGCCTGCGCGTTGGGTGGAGACCACGCCAACCGGTCGTCGGCGCCACTGTTCATCGGTCAGAAAAACGCTTGCGGCGGTCGGGTGATATTCAAGCTCGAGACGCGTGATTTCGTTGCGGAGCTCAAGGGGTAGGTTGATCGCGACAATCGATTCTTTTGCACCCGCTTTGAAAATCACCGGTTCGTACGCCAATTGCCGACCATCCTGCGCCAGGGCGCGTAGATGTGTCGGTTTATCGTCTTTCACGGCCGTGGCGCGACGAACAACAACGGTGAGTTGGGCGCCGCTGGTTTCGGGTTTCCCCAGCACATGAGGCAGGTCTGTTGGTTTGGGCGTCAAAATGCGGGTTTCGCCGTGGTGTTGCAAAAGCTCCGTCAGGGGCGCGATAAAGACGTCGCCCAGACCATCGCTCAGCCAGATTGTGGAGGCGGGACCCTCAATTTTCAGGGCCCGGATGGCGTCGAGCGCGGCGGCGTGATTTGTCGGCCAGGGATTTGGCGTCATGGCGCCAGCCAGCAGACGGGCGTCAACGGGCCTAAGCTGGCTACTGGCTTCTGGAGCGCGGCCATTCGCGGCCGCAGCGGTGGCTAAAAGAATGACGGGTCGATCTTCGCGTTCCGCCTGGTCAATATATTGACGCAGGGCTTCCTGGCGCGCGGGCCAGTTGAGCGCGGACGCCCATCCATTGTCGACCAAAAGGATCAAAGGCCCCTGTCCACCCAGCATTTTGTTTGGCGCCAGAAGCGGATGGGATAACGCCAGAATCAACAGTGCGGCGGCCAGTAACCGCAGAAGCACGAGCCACCATGGCGATGAGGCGGCGGTTTCCTCTGGCATGCGTAACCCGAACAGCAACCGGATGGCGGGAAAAGCGATGCGGTGCGGCGCTGGCGGGGTGATGCGCAACAGCCACCACAGGAGCGGCAACACGAGCAAAGCGCTCAAGATCCAGGGTGAGATAAATCCAATGGCGCCGAGGTTCAACATGTTCAGCGCCGCCTCGTTGGTGGCGATAGCGCTGCGTATAACGTCAGCAACAGAGATTCGGGCGAATGATTGGTCTGGTGGGTGGAAAAGCGCCAACCGGCGCGGCGCGTCATCTCGCGCAGGGCGTCGCGATGGTTCGCCAGCGCGTCGCGGTATCCGGCGCGTGCGGATTCAACACGGCCCACAAGAAATTCGCCCTCGCCCTCCATACCTTCGAAGCGCACGCGCCCGGTGAAGGGCAGGGTTTCCTCCGCAGGATCGAGAATCTGGATGATATGTCCGGTCGCGCCTCGCGCCGCCAACCGGGCGATCATTTTGCGAATATCCTCCTGTGGCGATAATAAATCGCTGAACAGAATAACCTGCGCGTATCGCGGCAGGGGCTCAAATACAGGAAGGCTTTGTTCTCTGATGTGCGGGCCGCTGGCGTTTGGAGCGTTCGACTTCGGGCCGCCCGTTTTCAGGTCACGCGAAGTCGGGTCGCTTGTTGTCGGGTTTATCAAGGCGTCGACCAATCGGTCGAATGCGGACCGTCCGGACCCGGGGGCCACGCCGCCGCCCATCAGGGTAAACCGTTCGCCCGCGCGCATCAGCAAAAACGAAAGCGCCAGCAACAGTAATTCAGCGCGGTACGCCTTGGTGTTGAGGTCGGGTGCGGAGGCATAGCGCATGGATGGCGACGCGTCGCGCCACAGCCATGTGGTTTGCGCCGCTCCCCATTCTGTTTCGCGTACGAACAGGCGTTGCGATTTGGCGGATTGGCGCCAATCGATGCTGGCGGCGGCGTCGCCGCTTTCGTATTGGCGAAACTGCCAAAAGGTTTCNCCNTGGCCAACGCGGCGTCGGCCATGCACTCCATGAGATACGGTTGTCGCGACACGCTGCGCGTCAATCAGCAGGGCGGGCAACTTGGCCGCAACCGTCTCGGCATGGATTTTGAGGTCCATCGCCGAATTGCCTGTCATTGGGCGCGCCGTCGCGACATCGGCGTCACCGAAGTGGGTCGCAGAGTTGGTCGATAATCATATCGATCGTCACGCCTTCAGTGCGCGCCACAAAATTTAACGCCATTCGGTGTCGCAGAACTGGCTTGGCCAACGCCAGAACATCCTCCACCGAGGGCGCGAGACGACCGTCGAGCAGCGCGCGCGCGACATGCGAGCATAAGCGCCTGACTGGCGCGCGGGCCGGGGCCCCAGGATACATTTTCGATGACGACGCTCATGTCGGAGGATTCCGGGCGCCCGGCGCGCACAATGTGCAAAATGGCGTCCACGATGCTTTCACCGACCGGAATTTTACGAACTAGTCGCTGCGCCTGGGCGAGCTTCTCGCCGTCAAACACCGTTTCCACCTGATCTTCGCTGACGCTGGTTGTCGCCAGCATCATATGGCGTTCGGCGGCGTCGTCCGGATAGCTGATGTTTATTTCCATCAGGAAGCGATCCAGCTGGGCTTCCGGCAGTGGATAGGTGCCTTCTTGCTCCAGTGGATTTTGCGTGGCGAGGACGTGAAACGGTTGCGGCAGCGGATAGTTTTCGCCGGCGACGGTGACCCGATCCTCTTGCATCGCCTGCAACAGGGCTGATTGCGTTCGGGGACTGGCGCGATTGATTTCATCCGCCATCAGCAATTGGCAAAAGATGGGACCCTTGATAAAGCGGAAGGATCGGGCGCCGTCGCCGGTCTCTTCCAGAACTTCCGAGCCCAGAATATCCGCGGGCATCAGATCCGGGGTAAATTGTATGCGGCTGTCCTGCAGACCAAGGACCCGACCCAGCGCCTCGACCAGTCGGGTTTTCCCCAGGCCGGGGACGCCAATGAGAAGGGCATGTCCCCCCGATAACAGGGTGATGAGGCAGAGGTCGATGACATGAGATTGGCCGAAGATGACCCGTCCGACGCTTTCCCGCGCGCGCGCGAGCAGGCGCCCGGTTTCTTCGATTTCGGCGACCAACCCGGTTTCGTCGCGATGCGGCGCCGAGGTGTTTTCCGCCGTGCTTTCATTTGGTGTGTTCAACGCATACCTTCCTAGTGTTGCAAGACTGGATGCTAATTGTAAGGATGGTGGGGAGACGATTTTCGCGCAACCCTAGAAATAGGCGAATCTCGGAAAAATGAACGAAAATGACCTTACAAAACTGAATCAGCTTCGTGCAGCTGAGGATTCGCGATTTGATATCCGAATCGCGCGTGACGGTGCCTGGTATTTCCAGGGGACGCCAATAAACCGTATGAAGCTGGTGAAGCTGTTTTCCACGGTGCTGAAACGCGATGAGGATGGTGAATTCTGGTTGCAGACGCCGGTGGAGCGGGGCCGGATTATCGTCGACGACGCGCCGTTTACCGCTGTCGAGGTTAACGTGACGGGCGTGGGGCGCGCACAGCAAATTACCTTCCGCACAAACCTGGACGATACGGTCACGCTGGATGACGATCATCCCTTGCGGGTGGTTATAGACTCCAAAACCAGGGAACCGTCCCCATATATACTGGTACGGGATAATCTGGATGCGCTTATCCTGAGGCCCGCGTTTTATGAGCTGGTGGAGTTGGCCGAGGAAACGAAAATCGACGGCGCTCTGGCGATTGGCGTTTGGAGTAACAATGTGTTCTTTCCGCTGGGCGCGATCGAGTAGCGAATTACGCAATATAGAGGGTTAAAAGTGGACCGAAGTCTGATTGTATCGAGGATCCGCGCCGATGAAGAGCGTCGCGCGCGGGGTGAGGCGTCCGACAGACCAGCCGCGCTTGGCGGCGATCATGCGCTGAACCCGTCCATGCGGCCCCATGATAAATTGATCCCGGCCTCGGTGCTGGTGCCGCTGGTGGATCGTCCGGGCGGTATGACCGTGTTGTTGACGCAACGCACCGATCATTTGAACGATCACGCGGGTCAGGTCAGCTTTCCTGGCGGTCGAGAGGAACCGGAAGATATAAGTCACGAAGCGACTGCATTGCGGGAAACCGAAGAAGAAGTCGGGCTGACCGCTGATCATATCGAGATTGTCGGAAGGCTGGATTATTATATTGTGCGGTCCGGATATCGGGTCGCCCCGGTTGTGGGCATCGTGCAGCCGCCGTTTGAGCTGAAAGCCGACCCCTTTGAAGTGGCGGAAGTGTTTGAGGCGCCGCTGTCCTTTTTTCTGGATACGGCGAACCATAAATTAACCACTCGGATGGACAATGGCGTTGAGCGATCCTTTTATGAGATGCCGTATAACGGGTTTTATATCTGGGGCGCGACAGCGGGCATGCTCGTGAATTTATCTACTGTGTTGAACGGATCATGATCAGACACCTTCTCACCATCGGTTTACCACTGGCGGCGCCGTTTGTGGTGTATTTCATTTGGTGGTACGCCTCGAAGCACCGGACGCTGGCTGACATTGAAGGCCGGAAGCCATCGGCATGGGAAGAATTACCCTGGACCTGGCTGGTCATCGTGGGTTGCGGCCTGATCGCAATTACGATGATCGCCTTGGCGACAGTGAGTATTGAAGGCGTCGACAGGGTGTATTATCCGTCACACATTGAGGACGGCAAGATCGTTCCCGGTCGAATGGAATAGTTGATAAAATCAAACGGCCTTTGATTTTCCAAAAGTTATAACGGTAAGGGAATGATTCGGTGACAGCGCTCCGATTTCGTCCGCAGCCCTGGATGACGGCGCCGGAAACGATGGCGGTTGTCGATGCTTTGCGCGCTGGCGGCGCGCAGT
>JAESSL010000013.1 GCA_016764135.1 Alphaproteobacteria bacterium | reverse complement strand
CGCCGGGAAACGCTTTGTGCCGTTTTCGCGGGAGCTGTACATCGAACGCGACAACTTTATGGAAGACCCGCCGAAGAAGTTTTATCGATTGGGGCCGGGCCGAGAGGTTCGGTTGCGATACGCCTATTTTGTGACCTGTCGCGAGGCGATCAAGGATGCGTCGGGCGAGATTGTAGAACTTCGCTGCACCTATGACCCCGAGACACGGGGCGGTAATGCGCCGGATGGACGCAAAGTGAAGGCGACGATGCATTGGGTTTCTGCTGCGCACGCCAAAACTGCGGAGGTTCGGCTTTACGGGCATCTCTTCACGGCGCCAACGCCCGGCGGCGGCGATAATATTGCCGATGACCTAAACCCGGATTCGCTGGAAATCCTGCGTGACTGTAAACTTGAGCCCGCCCTCGCGGAAGCTCCGGCGGACGAAACCCTGCAATTTGAACGCCTTGGGTATTTCCGTCCTGATAACGACAGCACGCCGGACGCGCTGGTGTTTAACCGCACGGTGACCTTGCGGGATGTCTGGGCCAAAATCCAGAAGCAGGCGAAATCACAACGCTAAGACGTTGCTACGAAATCTGTGTTGGCGCCGTAATCTGGTATTTCTCAAGCAGTGGCCGAATTCGCGCCATAATTTCCGGGTGAAGGTCGACCCCATCGCGCTGTTGGCGTTCGTATAAATCGAACGCCCGGTCGCCGGGCATCCGAACGGGCGAATCCGGCGACAGGGGTGGGGTGTCTCGGCACAGGGCTGCGAAATAACCTGTTTCCCGCTTGAAAGCGTCTGGCCCGCCAAAGGCGGCCGGGTCGATAACTTGCAAAAATATATTGCTGCCCTTGGCGTCGTCCCCGTCGGCGCGCCCAACGCCCGCCAGACCAGAGGTCAGGGCCTCCACCAGAATGGCGAAGGCGAATCCCTTATGGCCTAAGTCGGCGCCGCCCGCCGGAGCGATGGCGCCGGGCGGGTCCGCGAAAAAATCCTCCGGGTCGTCGCTGCGCTGACCTTTGTTATCAATCAGCCATTGTCCGGGTAACCGCCCGCCCGTCCGCCGGGTTTTCTCAAGCAACCGATTGGTCGTGCTCGACATGCTGGTGTCGATCAGAATAGGGTTTCCATCCGTGGGAATGCCAAACGCCATCGGGTTGGTTGAATACTGGGCGACACGCCCGCCAAAGGGCGCAACAGCGGCGTTGCCCGGCGATGAGGTTGTCAATATCGCCATATACCCCTGCAACGCGGCGCGTTTCACATAGGTCGCTAAGCAGGAGATATTCTCGCTACCCCGAATGACCATGCAGACGACCGGGTGTGTATCCAGTCGCGCGAAGGCCATCTCCAACGCTTTTACGACGACCCATTGCCCGGGCAACCCGGCCGCGTCGAGAAGCAAGGTTCCCCCGTGATCGTTGATGATGACAGGTTCGCCGCTTGTTGCGGTGCGCCCTGTCTCAATGCCGGCGATATAGGCAGGCGTAAATTGCAGCCCATGCGTTGCATAGCCAAGTAAATCGGCCTCAACCAGAATTTCGGCGACGACCGCCGCGATGGGCGCATCAAGACCCGCACGTTGGAAGAGCAAGGACGCACACTCCAGAAGGTCGCTCGCACGGTATCGTTCCGCCATATTACATTTCCTTATATGTTAGGTTCAGGGCATCATGTTTTGGGGTGATCAACTTTTGCAGGCGACTCAATATGACGTTGCTAGATTTCTACCGTTGCAGGCGCAAGGGCGCAAATACGCATCCAGGAATTCTGAACGTCGTGTTCGCTTTTGCGCTGGGTTTGTTTGTCTTGGCCGCGTGGAACGCCGAGGCGAAAGCGTCGTCGCGGATCTGGCTGAACGACGCGCAACTGGAGATGTTGTTTGGGCGCGGCGCCGAGTTGGAAATCGTAAAATTCAGATCAACGATAAATTTTACTTATAATCGCGACGGAAGTTGGTCGGCGGATACCGATTCTGGGAAATTCATACGAGGACAATGGCGTATTGAGAAGAGCGCTTTGTGTCGGACGATTGAGGACCGGGACGGGAAATGGGAGAGGCTTCGCGCAGCGCCCTGTATGCGCGTTTCAAGCAAAGGTGATTATTATTTTCTGGGTAAAACCGATTTTACACTCGATTTCAAAAACAAACCGATTCACCCCGAGGTCATCAGGCAAACTGCTCGTAAACCGGATTACGTTTCGGTGGTTTATGATGAGACGCAGCTAAAATATCTGTTATATGGCCTGACAGGCTCGGCCCGGCATACATATTGGTGTGACAAAAGGGTAATTGACGCTGCAATTAACGCCACTGTCGAGCTTCAGTTCAATCTCGACAACTCTGTTTTTATTGATGTTTCCTGCAATTTGGGGTCCAAAGGACTCGTTCGGTTAAAATTAATTGGCGTCTGGCAGGTGACGCAAAACAGGGTGTGTTTAAAGATATCCCGAAGCGCAATCCTGGGACCAGCGGAATGCTGGCGGGTACGGGCGGCTCAATCTGACTTTCTGTTCTCTACGGTCACCAGCAATAAAAACTGGCGTTTGACGTTTGACGCGCATCCCGGGCATGGTTCGGCGAAGGCTCTGCAACTCGCCTTGGCGTCGAAATCACCGACGGCGGTTGTCGGGACAGCGCAACCTCCAAAAAATTCGCTCACATCGACTGTAGACGCCGCCGCTATCGCCGCTGAGCGACAGCGCGTGGCGCGAGAACGCGAAAGACTCGCTGAAGTGGCGGCGCTGGAGCGGGAAAAAATTGACGCGGAACGTCGTGAGCTGGAACGGATGCGTATTCAGTTTGAAAAGGAAAAATTGCAACAGCAAAGAAATATGCTGATTCGAAAACGCGACAATCACGCGCAATCCGCCTCGTTGCAAGACACAACGCCGCCGGTCATTCAGGCGCCATCGACATGGGCGACCAAAAACAAGGAAGTCTCGGTGAGCGCGTTCGCCACAGATGACGGACGGTTGGCCCGGATCGAAATAAACGGTGAGCCTGTACCCTTCAACGCCCAGGATGGTGGATTTCTTGTCCAGGCAGTGGTCAAACATGGCCAGAGCGACATTCGCATAACCGCTTTTGACGCGCTGGGGAATACGGGCGAGCATGTCATCCGGGTTACACGGTCTCGCAATATTCCGGACGTAAATTTTGGCGCCTATCACGCGGTGGTTATTGGCATCAATGATTATACATCGCTGCCAAAATTGAATACGGCGATTGCGGACGCCCGCGCCGTCGCAAAAATACTAAAGGAAAAATATCACTTTACGGTGCGACTTTTGGAAAACCCTGACCGTGGCGATATTATCGACGTCTTCGACGATATGCGCGAAGCGCTGGACGAGAGCGACAATCTGCTCATTTATTATGCGGGGCATGGCTGGTTGGATCCGCAATCGCGACGGGGGTATTGGTTGCCCGTTGACGCGAAAACGGACAGGCGGTCGCGCTGGCTGTCCAACAGTGATTTGACCGATGCGCTCCAGGCGCTCCTCGCCAAGCATGTGCTGGTCGTGGCCGATAGTTGTTATTCGGGCGCCTTGACGCGCTCTGTCAAAGTGCCGGACCGGAACCCGGGATTTGTAAAAAGAATGGCCGAAAAACGCGCGCGCGTAGTGTTGTCATCGGGCGGCTTGGAGCCGGTCGCCGATTCCGGCGGCGGCGAACACTCGGTTTTTGCGGCGCAGTTCCTGAACGCGCTAAACGAAAACGGAGGGGTCATGGACGGGACCCAGCTCTTTGAAAAGGTTCGTCACAAGGTGGTCTTGAATGCGCAACAGACCCCGGAATATTCCGACATTCGCTTGGCGGGCCACGAAGGGGGCGATTTCCTGTTTGTTCGCCGCGACTGAAATCAGACGTCGTCGTCTTTCATCCAGGCGTCCTTGTCGAATGCGACGTGGTCGCCAAAATAATGCACCATACGGTCCAGACCGGCGATCGCTTCCGGCGTGTAGGTTTGAATGGCGGAGTCCAGCCATACCGCCTTGTCGCCCCGTTCCTTGACCCAGGGATCGGCGCTTTGCAGCGTGCTCTGACGCTGCACCACGTCCCAGATGTAATAATGATGGGGCACGATGACCTTAGGCTTCAAGCGCTCGATGATCGACTCGACATGCCGCCAGCCCATCACGTGACGCGACGTATCGATGGGCAGTAGTGCTATATCAATGTCGCCCAGCATGTCCCAGACGAAGTCCGGCGGATTATGTCGGTTGTCGCCCCAATCCACGATTCGTAATCCGCCGGTCTCAATGACGATCAGGCAATGATCCCAGGACCGGGGATTATTGGGCGGCTCGATATCGATGTTTTCAAATTCCTTGATGAGCCTTTTAAAGTCGTAAATCGCCGCTGTTGAATCCGTCGCGTGTTTGTCCGCGATGCCGGTGATGGTCACGTCGCCAAAGGTATAGGTTCCGATCAACCGGTCGATCAGAACGCTGGCGTCCAGGCGGTGCAGCGCATCGTGGTCGAAATGCGCATGGGTCGAGACGCCAATATCGACCTCAACGACGGGGAAGTCCTTGAAGTACCAGTCCCAGCTTCGCATCGGGTAGTTTCGCCATGGGTCCAGCATGATGGTGATCCCGGCGGGCGTCGTGACGCGAAAAGCGGAGCTGCCAAAAAACGCCAGTTCAACTGGCCCGTCCGACGGTAGGTTCGCCTTACGTTGAAAATCCATCATGCGGTTGTGGTTGGTCATGCGTCGCCACGCATTCATACCGGAATCGATATTTGTCATCGCGGGTCCCCTTAAAGGCGTTGCGCGCCGTCGTATCCCATTTGCGGCGGAACTGGACAAAGGGTCAAGATTTCCTTCTGATTNNATTTTTTGAGGATAAGGGAGTTTAGAAAATGGGTGAAATGTTGGCGGGGCGATGCGNTTTGATTACAGGGTCCACCAGCGGCATCGGCGCGGGTTATGCGCGGGCTCTGGCGGGGGAGGGCGCCGATCTCATGCTCAATGGGTTTGGCGATTCGAGCGAAATTGAGGCCCTGCGTGCGGGGCTTGCGGATGAATTTGGGGTCAAGGTCTTCTATAACGCCGCCGACATGATCAAGCCGGATGAAATCCGCGATATGGTGCGGGACGCAACGGCGCGGTTGGGCAAGGTCGATATTTTGGTGAACAATGCGGGCCTGCAACATCGTGCGCCCGTTCTGTCGTTTCCCGAAGACAAATGGGATGATTTGTTCGCGGTCAATGTGAGAGCGCCTTTCATCGCGACCAAGGCTGTCTTGCCGCAGATGCTTGAGCGCGACTGGGGGCGGATCATCAATACAGCGTCGGCTAATGCGTTTATTACTTCGCCCGGGACATCGGCTTATACCGCGACAAAACATGCGGTGCTTGGCTTCACAAAATCTGTGGCGCTGGAGACGATCGAGACGGGCGTCACATGCAACGCCATTTGCCCCGGCACGGTGCGCACGAATATGAGCGAACACAGAATTAAGGAGTTTGCGGCCGCCAACAGCGTTTCAACGGAAGATGCGCTGGAAGATTATATCGACCAGAAGATGCCCTATCATCAACCCATGCGGCGCCTCATCACGGTTGAGGAAATCGCCGCCGCCGCCGTGTATCTGTGCAGCGATGCTGGCGCCGCAATGCGCGGCGCGGCGTTCACAATCGATGGCGGCTGGACGGTTCGCTAGCGCCTGAGGGATTCCGGCGCGCTATTTCGGGCGCTATTTACCCAGGCGCGCCGCTTCCTGATCCATCACCAACGCAACGCGACCTTGCGCTTGACGGCCCAGCACCATGGCCATGGCCTGTTGAAAGTCCTCCAGCGCAAAGGTGGCGGAAACGCGGGGCTTCAGGCGTCCTTCGCCATGCCAGGCGAAGAGTTGCGTCATCATTGCAGCGATTCGGTCGCCGTATTTGTCACGTACGTCATCCGGGCTCCATCCCATGTAGTAGCCCATATTCAGGCCGCAGACCGTGATGTTTTTAACCAGCAGGATGTTTGCGGGAATTTGCTGAATCGTTCCGGCTGCGAATCCGACGGGCATGATGCGGCCCTCCGGCGCTATGCAGCGCAGGGATTGCTCAAACACCTCGCCGCCGACGGGGTCATAAATGGCGTCCGCCCCGCGCCCGTTGGTTAGGTCTAGAACAGCGTCCCGAAAGGGACCCTTGCGATAATTGATGGCGTGGTCCGCGCCGTGCTGGCGCACGACGTCAAGTTTTTCGTCCGATCCGGCTGTGGCGATGACGGTGGCGCCCAGGATTTTGCCAATCTCGATCGCCGCCACGCCAACGCCGCCCGCGCCGCCATGGACCAGCAGGGTCTGGCCAGCTTCCAGCCGCAACAAATGCGGCCATATCAATGCGGCGTAGGATGTCCCGTAGGAATTGGTGAAGCAGATCGCCTGATCGAAATCGACGCCGTCTGGAATTTTGAAGGTATTGACCTCAAAGGCGACGGTTTCTTGCGCCAGGCCGCCCCAGTCGAGGACGGCGACGACCCGATCGCCAACTTTGAAACTCTGCACGTCATCGGCGACTTCCGTGACAAACCCCGCCGCCTCGGTGCCGGGAACGAAGGGGAGTGGTGGTTTTCGTTGATATTTTCCCGCAACGACCAGACTGGTGGCGAAGCTGACGCCTGCAGCCTGTGTTTTGATCCGGACTTGTCGGGGCTTTAACGCGGGCGCGGGGCAATCCACGAGCGTCAATTTCTCGAATTCAGTCCATTCCTTCACCAGCACGCCGCGCATCATCAACCCCAGTTCCTGTAATTTCGGGGCGGAGTCTATTCATTTAGAGGCGTCTGTCACGCGTCGCGGGCGGTCTTGTTCGCCTTATCCTCAGGCGGGGCGTTTGTACTCTCACTCGGGTGCTGAACTTCGGCGGATATGGCCGCGATAACGGCGCTGGTGGCGGGGACGTTGATGAAGGCGTCTCTGTCTTCCACGGGCACGGGCGCGCGTCGGGTCATGCGCCATGCGGCGAACAGACCAACAGCGGTCGCAATGCCCGCGGCGTATATCAATAATCCGCCGGGCCCGGTCAGATACATGACGGCGGTGGCGAGGGGCGGCCCTATGACCGACTCGATAGACCAGCTGAACAACAGCGATGCGATAACCGCCACCAGTTGAGACGGTGGCGTAAAGTCGCTCGCATGGGCCACGCATATGGGATAAATCGTGAGCGAGAACGCGCCGGACAATGCGAACAAGGC
>JAESSL010000012.1 GCA_016764135.1 Alphaproteobacteria bacterium | reverse complement strand
ATTAAGATAAGGGTTAGTCCGCCCGCCATAACGGTCAGGATTGCCGCACCTTGCCCTCGTCGACGCCAATAGGCGCGTTTTCGGTCAACATTCAAGGCCCTGTTTAACGCTGTTCTAACGCCCTCCAGCCCAGTCCCCGCCGTCCAAAGCGCACCTAGCATGGAAATGGTGAGCAAATTCCCATAGGTGTTCTGAAAAATCTCGGCCAATGGCGTTTCGAGGGACTCCGCGACGGCTTCCGGGATATTATGAAATAAAAATGCAGCGAAATATGTACCGGGTTCCGTAACGCCAAAAAAACCAAATAGCGCCGCCAGAAAGAATAAAAACGGAAACAGGGATAGAATGCCGACAAAGGCGATATATCCCGCCAAGGCGAACCCATCATGCGCTACAAACCGCGTTCCCGCCAATTGAAGAACGGTGATAAATGACGTCGGACGCGATTTTTCGCTCTCGGATGAAATGTTCATTGGCGAGCGTGATCAGAATCGGGCGGGGCGTTAAACATCTATGGAGTATATCCTTCCTCGTTGACGACCATAGGTTAAATGATTTTGGGGGGCTCCGTATCCAGAAAAGTGAGAAGTTTTCTTTGTAAGCTCTGGAATAGGCCGATAGCCGCGAGACACGTTGCTTTTCAGCCACTTTGAAGAGTCTGTCGTTGAGATAAATATTGTAATTTAGCTAATATTCCACGATGTTCGCGACCAATGAGAACGTCAGTGTTTCAGGGTGCAGACCTTGGGCTGACAGTTGCTAATATTTATTAGGGTTAGAGCATCGAATATGAATGTGTCGGAACAAAATGATACCGTTGAAATTCCCGAGTTGTTTGTGCGCAAATCATTTTTGGTTCGAATGGGGTCGCTTGCCCGGCGTCAGCCGCTCGGCGTAGCGGGTGGGATTCTTGTTCTCACAATTGTATTTATTGCGATATTTGCGGACCAGCTATCGGTATATGATTCCGAACTTATCGATTTTGACTCAATGCTTTCAGCACCGGATGACGCGCACTGGCTTGGTACGGATCAATTCGGCCGGGATTTGTGGACGCGCCTTATGTACGGCGCTCGAACTGCGTTATTTATCGGGTTTTTCTGCGCCTTTTTTGGCGCAACGATTGGCTTGGTTATCGGAGTCGCCAGCGCCTATTTCGGTGGAACCGTTGATCTCATTCTTCAACGTATCATTGACGTCTTCATGGCGTTTCCGCTCATCATTATGGCTTTGGCTCTCGTTTCGGTGTTTGGCAGCGAAATTGAAAATGTCATGTTGGCGATCACGTTGCCCTTCATCCCGGATTGCGCCCGCGTCGTACGCGCCAATGCGTTGCAGATCCGGGAAATTCCCTATGTTGACGCTGCTCGAGCGATGGGCTTTGGGCATACGCGCATTATTTTGCGGCACATGCTGCCAAACGTTATGGCGCCATATCTGATTATTCTGACGTCCAATATTGGTCAGGCGATTCTGCTTGGAGCGTCACTGTCTTATCTTGGTCTTGGCGTTCAGGAACCGACGGCGGCATGGGGGTTAATGCTGCAAGGCGGCGCTGAGGAATATGCCGAGAGTGCGCCATGGGTCGCGGTGTTCCCGGGGTTGGCAATCGCCATTTCCGTGTTTGGCTTCAACCTCTTCGGCGACGCTATGCGCGATATTCTCGATCCTAGACTTCGTTCTCGTTAAGAGCTGCTATCTCTGAGCTGAATATGTGAACCGGTAGGCAAACCTTGTTTTAACGGCATGGTTTTCCCACATAATGGTTTCATAATGAAAATTCAGGGAAAGGCGATATCGATGAAAAAATTGATTGGCGTGACTGCGGCGGCATCATTGTTCATGATTATGGCGTCGTTTTCATCGATATCGGCCCAAGCGGAGGGGCCGCGATTTCAAATCGTTAAGTCCGAGAATGGCGCGTTGTGGCGCTTAAACACCGAAACCGGTGAAATTGCGATGTGCCAGGCGGAAGCGGGCCGAATGGTGTGCGCGAGTAGCGGCGGACAAATCGAAAAATCGACAATGAACGCGGCTGACCTTGAAGCCGCCGCCGCCGCCAGAAGCGCACGCAAACAACTTGAGCGGTCCCATACCCTGGACAAGCTGGTCGATGTTTTTGAACGCATTCTTAATATTGCGGAGAAACATCAAACGACGCTTGGCGGCGCCACGCCGCTGCACACCGGAAGCAGTCGATAATTTGAAAGGTTAGCGGCCTCTGAATTTAGGCGATTTCTTTTCCAGGAAGGCTTTATAACCGGTTTGAAAGTCTTCCGTGTCGTAACAATCGAACCCTTCGTCAATTTCTTCATCGCTCAAGGGAGTGGGGTCGAGTAAGCGGTAGATGAACTTTTTATGCCAGCGTGCGGAAAGAGGCGCTCCTTCGGCTATCTTTTCCGCAGTTGCGCGGGCTTCAACGCCAACTGAGTCGTTCTCGACGACCCGGTTCACCAATCCCATACGCAGGGCGTCCTGAACGCCAAATATATCGCCTAACAGGAGTATTTCGAGTGCGATATTGGCGCCAAATTTATGGACCAAAGGCGCCATTTCGGCATGCGCCTCCACCAGCCCCAGCCGTTTTACAGGGACCCCAAAGCGGCTTGATTGACCGCATATGCGGTAGTCGCACAATGTGGCGATTGCGAGCCCACCACCAATACAAGCGCCGTCTATCTGGGCGATGACCGGATGGATGCAGTTTCCGACGGCGTTTGCGCCTGCATGGAAATGGACGGCGTAGGCGCGCGCCTTTTCTGAGCTACTTCGTTCTGTCTCGAATTCACTGATATCTGCGCCGGCGCTAAACGCCTTGCCGCCTTCGCCGCGAATAATAACGCATCGCAAATTTGTATCGGCGTCGCATTCCTTAAACACCCGCGTAAGGCCCTGAAACATACCCTTGTTCATCGCGTTGAATCGTTCTGGTTGATTCAGTACGACTGTTGCGATGGCGCCATCGCGCTCCAGGTAAACTTGTTCGGACATGGTCGGATTCCTTACTTTATAGCGTAGTCGCGCAGCACATCTGGATCTGGGTCGGGACCGATTCCGGGAACATCGGGTATCGAGAAAAATCCATCGACCGGATCAATCAGATCGCCATAAAGGCTTGCTTCCAGATTGATGAAATATCGTTCAATTAATGTGGCGTCCGGGTGTGCGGCCATCAGATGTAGTGTCGCCAGGAGACCCGGACCAAAATAGGGTGAGTGCGGGATAAGCGTTACGCCCGACATCTGAGCCATCGTGGCGATTTTGCGAAACTCAGTGACGCCGCCGACTTTCGTGACGCNCGGTTGGGCGTAGGTTACGGCTTTGGCGGCGAACATCGCTCGAAATTCATANGCGGTGCAGGCGTTTTCNCCAGCGGCGATGGGAACGCCGGTTTCTGATTGAAGGCGGCCCAATGCGACAAAATCTTCAGGCGGAAAAATCGGTTCTTCCAACCAATAGGGATCATAGGGTTTTAGCAGAAGCGCATTTATACGCGCTTCGTCAGGCGTCCAGGGACAGTTCGTGTCGATCATGATCGGTGTATCTGGACCAGCGGCCTCGCGGGCGGCTTTGACTTCAGGAACATATCGTTCATGCAGCTTGATATGTTTATAGCCTTTACTAAGAGCTTCTGTGGTCTTCGCTGAAACAATTTCCGGGTCCCGGTAGCGAAACAAGCTCGCATAGGCGGGAAGCTTGTCGTGGACCGCTCCGCCCAGTAGGGCGTGGAGAGGCAATCCCGCATTCTTCCCGGCAATATCCCATAGCGCGAGATCCAAACCAGACATTGCGAACATCAAAATCCCATACCGACCAAAGATATGTAGTTCTTTTTGTAGGTTTTGCATTAATTGCGTTATGTTCGTTGCATCTTTTCCGATGACCCGCGGTGCGACCATATGTTCGATTGCGGCCTGTACGGCGGGACGACATTCATAACAAAACGCGTCGCCATAACCGATGATGCCGGTATCGGTTTCGACCTTCACAAACAATGTTGAAAGCGTTTTCCAATCGCGGCCGCCCTGGCCAGGTTGTTCACCGCCGTGGCTGACCGGCATATCAATTGCTATTGTTTCAATACGAGCGATTTTCATCTGTATTCTTCCAATGAGATTGGGCAAAGAAGGTGGGATGCTGAGACCAATTTATCGACTGAAACGAATCAATAGTCACGAAATTGCGGGTGCGTTCCGCCGAGAGATTTGGAATGACTGAGAACCATGGCGAGCGCGCGCAACGCGCATTGCAAAACAGCGATGTTCCGGAGGCGCTGGTTCACGCTCGCGCATCGCTGGCGGCGGGTGAGGCGGGGGCGCATCGTCTAATGGCCATCGTTTTGCCCTTTGCGAATCGCTCGGATGAGGCGTTGACGCATGCGCGCCTTGCGGTGATCGAGGATGCTGCCATCGCGATGGATTTCGCTCGTCTGGCGGCTTTGTTGCAGGCGGCCGGGAAGAATGAGGAAGCGGTGTCGAATTTTCGCCGCGCAACCGAACTGGAGCCTCATTCCGCCATCCTTTGGAATGAACTTGGCGTGGCGCTATCCGACGTTAACCTGGAAGACGCAGAGAATGCGCTGCAAAAAGCGATCTATTTAGCCCCTGAGATGGCTGAAATTCACAACAACCTTGGAAATATTCTAAAAGCGCGCGGCGCCCCGGAAAAGGCGTTGAAATGTTATGAGACGGCGCTGGAGAGAAAGCCGGACTATTGGGAAGCGCGCGGCAACTTAGGCGTCGTACATCAAGTCTTGGGGCAAGCCGACGCATCAATTCGATGTTTTGAGGCGATACTGAAAGTCCGCCCGAAAGAAGCGCAAACCTGGACGCATTATGGCGCTGCGCTTGCTATGAAAGGCGAACTGGAAGCCTCGGAAACAGCGCATCGACGTTCGATTTCACTCGAGCCCGCATTGCCGGACGCCTACAACAATCTGGCGATTGTCCTGAAGGATCAGGGGCGCCTGGACGAGGCGTGTGAGGCCTATCGACACGTTATTACCCTGGACCCGGACGATTCGGACGCGCATTCGAATTATTTGATGTGTCTCTGCTACGATTACAGCGTTGGGGCGTCGGAAATGGTTGCCGCACATCAGGAATGGGCGCGCCAATTTACGCCAACGCAGCAAAACTCCTTTGACGGCGCTGAGGCGCATCCGGGCAAAATTCTGACAATTGGCTATGTGTCACCTGATTTTCGCAGTCATCCGGTCGCCAGTTTTCTCGATTGCCTGTTTGAGGCTCACAATCGCGATAACTTCCGGATTATTTGTTACAGCGATGTCGCGGCGCCGGATGACTTTACCGCGCGCATACGCGGACGCGCGGATTTATGGCGTATCGGCAAAGGTCTTGATGATGATCAGCTCCGGGCTCAAATTATTGGCGACGGCGTTGATATTCTTATCGATCTGGCTGGACATACGGCGAATAATCGATTGCGCGTCTTTGCAGGCAGGGAGGCGCCAGTGCAGATTAGCTGGCTCGGCTATGGCGCGACGACAGGGCTGGATGCAATGGATTATGTCCTGAGCGATGAAAGGACGGACC
>JAESSL010000011.1 GCA_016764135.1 Alphaproteobacteria bacterium | reverse complement strand
CCGGTGTGTGGCGTTTGGCTACGAAAGCGCCAGTCTGGGGACACAGGCCATTGCGCTGGTTTTTGAGATGGCGGAAGGCGCTGCAGAAGAAAGCCCCGCAGATGCAAAGGCGTTGGCGCGGGCGATCAAGGATATTGTCTGGCAAGAGTGCGATCTGGTGTTGAACCGGGTCCTGTCGGTCGCTGCCGGGTGGCTCGTCAAAACCTCCAGTGGTAAGATCTCCAGAGATGCAAACCGGTCAAAATTTCTGCAACACTTTCCCCAAAACTGAAGGAAAAGCGCGATGACGGAAGCCCGCTCAATGCTTGCAGCCGTGGCGGATATCATTGCCGCGGAGTTTGGATGCGCGGCGGACGACATCACCCGTGAAACCACCGCCATGGATGTTGATGGTTGGGATTCCGCATCGCATGTGATTCTCGTTCTGGAGATTGAACAACAGCTTGGACTGACTTTTCCCGACGACCGGGTTGGCGATTTGCGGGATGTCGGCGATATGGTTGATATTCTGGACGATTTGACCAACCGCGCGGCGGGCGCCTGAGCGATGTCGGACAAGCCGGTCATCGTTTTGTATGGCAATTGCCATGTTGGATTTGCGCGCAATGTCCTGGCGCGTCTGGATGCGTTGTCCGATTCCTATGAGATTTGGTGGGTGCGTAATTTTGCGGTGAACAACAGTCTGAAATCCGGGTTTGATCTGGATAAGCTTCGGAACTGCGAATTTTTTATTCAGCAAGGCGGGCATTGGGACACCGATAGTTTTACCGGCTGGGCCGCGCTTAAGGATCTGCTCCCGGCGAACTGTCGGATCATTCGGGCGCCGCCGCTTTTTCTCAATACATTGTGGCCGTTCATGATCGAGGACCCGCGCAACCGCCCAGATGATTTGAACCCCGAAGGCGCCTATCCATCGGCGCTTGCGAACCGCGCCATCCTCAAGCTCATGCGAGATGAGACCGACCCGGAGCAAGTCTTCGCGCGGTATAGGGACAAGGACATCACCGATCTGGTGAATATCGATCGGTTGCACAGCATTAATATGGCGCAACTGCACGCCATGGATGATGATGCGGATATCGCGCTGGCGCCATTTATCGAACAGAATTTTGCGAAACAGCGCCTGTTTCTGTCGCATCTCCATCCCACCGGCGTGCTTTGTGCGGAAATCGCGCGCCAGATCGTCGCGGCGCTTGGTCTTGTCGACGCCAATGACCCGCAGTTACAGGAAACCCTGAACGAGGTCGAAGCCGTCCACGGCGTTGGCGGGTTTGACGCGCCCATTCATCCGGGCATCGTCGAACATTTTGGTTTGGAATGGGCGCGCGACCTTCGTTATCGCTATTACGATGAGGGATATTTCGATCACGACGAATTTCTGAAACGCTATATTCGATTTAAAAGTGTGCCGGAATACTTCGCCGCCAAAGCGCTGATAAATAGCGCTAACTGGGCGCAGGCCGAAAAATACCTCCGGGTTTCGATTGGCAAGTCGCCACGATCCGCGCGGTTTCATGGATGCCTTGGCGAGACGTTGTTTAAGCTTGGTCGATTGGAGGAGGCGGAGAAAACATACTCCATGGCGGTCGCCTACGATAAAGACGACGACAAAGGCGGGTTTTATATCGGTCTGGCCCGAGCGCAACTCCCCATGGATTCTGCATCGGCGTTGCAAAGCATCGACGCTGCGCTTGAGTTGCAACCAGATAATCTGGAAGCCCGTGAACTCAGGCTCAAGATATGCGTCACACTCGGAGAGACGAGTGCAATCGTCAGTGCTGAATCCGACGCGGCGCGCGCTCGGGATATAGCGCACTGGCCGCCGTTTCTGGAAAAAACCGGCGCCATTCATGGTCGCTACTGGCTGCCGGAAGGCGGGTCGGGGTTCTAGTTCGGTTTATTCGGCGGCGCCCAATTCCGCCAGATGCCGTTGGCAGAATTGTCGGTAATCCTCCAGCCTGGGCTGAGTCGCCGGATTTGAATACTCGATCGGCGCGAAAGATTTGTAGTCGCCCTGGTCCTTTGAAAGCGCCAGCGCCGCGCGCAACAGCGCGATCAATTCATCTTGGGGCGCCAGTTTGGCGGTCAGGATCGTCGCTTGAATCAGCGAGGCGGGCAGGCGGGAGCGGGCCCGCATCAGGCGGAGAATATTCAGGATTAGGTCGAAATTTCCGCGTTTGATCGCCTGTTCGAGCAACCATAAATAGCGGTCGTCACAATATTCGAACGCTTCAAATTCGGTAAAGACAGCTTGAATGTCGTCCGCGCTGGCGGCGCCTTCGGATTGGATCTGCGTAACTCGTTGATAAGGCGCGAGCGTGTTCTGTAAAGCGTCCTCAGCGGGGAAGTTTTTGAGGTTCCAGAAATTTTTCCGGTAATGGAAATTGTCATCGGGGGCGTGGGTCGCGACGCGAAAATCGTAACTGTGTCGTCGGTAGTTGGGCGATTGAAGCTGGTCGCTGGGCGAGGTGTGTAAATGCTCGCCGTGAAACAGGATGCAATCCCCGAAATCAAGCCGATACGAAAGNGGCGCGCCNAGCGCACGAAAGGCGTCCGGCGTCGGGTCNTGNTCCGTCACCGANTTGCGATANAGGTGCGGCCAGATTCGCAGCACTTCNCCCGGTTCCGCNGTGTGCATGGGGAACCANATATTGAACTGAAAAAGAAAATGCGGNCGGTTGAAGTCCCGGTGCACATTNGCGGGGCCGGGCATGAAAACCTCAACCTCGCCATCCGCCGTTTTGCGCGCAAAATCTTCGGCGACAAACCCGGAATCGCCTTTGACCGCCGATAATTGCGGCGCTGGCACGACGAGTCGGTTAATGCCGCCATCCAGAAGAACTTCTGACGCGCATTTCATATCCCGGACCATCGGCGCCAGGCAGGCGCTCAAAATCAGATTCCTGCGTAATTCCTTGATCGCATTCGTCAAACACCGCAGCGCCTCGGTATCTGGCATGACGCTGTGGTCATAAAAGTCAACGATTGCGCGGCGCGCCGGGTTTGATTCGGAGGGATCAATTGCGTCCAGCAGCTTTTCCCGAAACAAATGGAGTTGCGGGCAATCCCGAAGAATGACGACGGCGCCGGATTTCAGCGCCTCAAACAGTTTGGGAGAGACGTTACGCCCGGATACTTCAAGAACTTCGTTTTCAGACATAGGCCCTCATTTGTCTGGCGCGCTCCCCTCATGCCGGAGCGCTGTTTCTATGGTCATTTTAGTCGAGTGTTCGCACAAGTCACAGACAAACCCGATAAGGCCACAACGTGCGCCCGTCCCGTAAATTGAACGTCCTTGGTTAATTTCACACGGTCTATATGGTTTCTCCGATAGCGCTATGGTCGTTTGACGCTAGGGGAGCGGGAGCCGAATGGATAAATCGATACTTGAAGGCGTGCGGGTGCTGGATCTCAGCCAGTATTTTCTGGGGCCTCACACAACGTTGCTGCTGGCCGGACTGGGCGCAGAAGTCATCCGGGTTGATAATCCGGCCACGGGCGACAGCCTGTCCGGCGCGCCGATTTTTCTGGGTCGCGATGGTCCCTCCTTCGTAAAACGCGATGAAGACGATTTCGGCATTCCGTTTTTGAAGCGCAGCCGGGGTAAAAAGTCGATCACCCTGAATTTGAAATCGGACGAAGGCCGGGCGCTGTTTCTGGATCTGGCGGAAAAGGCCGATGTGATCGTCGAGAACTTCAGCGTTGGCGTGGCGGCGCGGCTGGGCGTTGACTATGAAAGCACTCGCGCCCGCAATCCTAAACTCGTCTACGCCTCGCTGACTGGCTACGGGCAGACCGGCCCGGACGCGAACCTGAAATGTTTTGATCCCGCAGCGCAGGCGGCGTCCGGTTTGATGGCGATCACCGGCCAGCCGGACGGACCGCCAACCAAGGCGGGGTCGGGCTTGGCGGATTCCATCACCAGTGTGTTCGCGTTCTCCGGCATTCTGGCGGCCTTGTATCACGCGGAACGCACCGGCGAAGGGCAGCATGTGGACGTCGCCATGACCGACAGCGTATTCTCGCTGGTCTATGACGAACCGCTAGAATGTTACGCCGCCTTGGGTCTATCGGACCGCATCGGCAATCGGTTGCCGCGCCTGTCGCCGTTCAACGCCTATGAGACCAGCGATGGCTGGGTTATTATCGGGGTCGCCTCCGATGCGCATTGGCGCGGCCTCTGCGGGGCGATCGGACGCCCTGAATTGGCGGATGACCCGGACTTCGCAACGCCCGGCGCGCGATTGACCCATAATGATCAGGTGGATGCGGCTATATCGGCCTGGATGCGTGACAAAACGACGGAGGCGGCCGTTAGCGAGGTTCGCGCGGGCGGCGTTGTCTGTGGCCCGGTGAATGATATTGAAGCGATCCGAAAATCCCCGCAGTTCAAGGCGCGCGGCATGATCGAAGATCTGGTCCACCCGACGCTGGGCGTGATGCCCGGCATTGGCGCCGCCGGATTTCCGTTAAAGTTCAGCGGGACGAAAACCGGATACAATTCGCCCGACGCCATTACCGGGACCCACAACGCGGAAGTCTACGGCGCCCTGTTGGGGATCGATGCGGACGAACTGACGCGGCTGACAGATGAAGGGATTATTTGAATGACGCGACAAAACATCGCCTCCGGGCACCCCTATGAGGAAACCCACGGATATTCGCGCGCGGTGCGGGTGGGCGACACAATCCACGTTTCCGGCACCACTTGTCAGGGCGACAGCGCTTATGCGCAGGCCAAGGGCGCGCTGCAAATCATCGAGGCGCGTTGCGCGATGCGGGCGCCAGCGCGACCGATGTGGTGCGCACGGTCATTTATGTCACCGACGTCGCCGACGCAGGGGCGGTGTCCAAGGCGCATGCGGAGATGTTTGGGGACGTAAAACCAGCCAGCACCATGGTGGGCGTGACCGCACTCGTGGCGCCGGAACTATTGGTTGAAATTGAAGCCTACGCGATTATTGATCAAGGCTAAGCGAAAATAACAGGAGAGTGAAGCATGGCGCCAAAATGGAAAAACCGACCTGAGGGATCCAATTGGGGCGAATTCGGCGATGACGATCAGCTCGGTCGCATCAACATGCTGACGCCGGAAAGGGTCCGGCAAGGCGCTGCGGAAATCAAGGAGGGGCTGTCGTTCTGCCTCAGCCTGCCGCTCGATCTGCCGGGGGGCAATCTATTGAACCCACGCCGTCATCCACCGGTCTTCCAGCCGATCATGCGCGAAGGCAAGGTCGCGTTCAATTTCCCTTTATCCGAGGTCAATCCGGTGCTGAACAGCATGACCTGCGATGACGCGGTCTTGCTGCACATGCAGTATTCGACGCAATGGGACAGTCTGGCCCATGTCGGGTCGCAATTTGACGCCGATGGCGATGGCATCGAAGAATCCGTCTATTACAACGGCCATTCAGTGCTGTGCGAGGATACCGGCGCGCCGACGCAGGGTGAGGTTGGCGCCTGCTCGCTGGGCATTCAGGGCATGGCCGAATCCTGCGTGCAGGGACGCGGCGTGTTGATAGACCTGAACGCGCATTACGGCGCCGCGCGAAAACACGTAAATTACGACGATCTGATGGGGATCATGGAGGCGGACAACATCACCGTGGAGTCCGGCGATATGGTGCTGTTTCACACCGGATTTGGCCAATACATCATGGATTGCGCGGGCAAGCCGGACCGGGAAATTCTCCAGACCGGTTATCCGGTGCTGGATGGCCATGATCCTAAGCTCCTGCAATGGATCACCGATAGCGGCGCGGTGGTGATCGTGACCGACAATTACGCCGTCGAAGACAACACAACCCTACCGACCGAAGCGACGGAGCACGGCCCTCTCTTGCCGCTGCATGAACACTGCCTGTTCAAGCTGGGCGTGCATCTAGGCGAAATCTGGTATCTCAGCGAATTGGCGACATGGCTGCGAGAGAACAAACGGAGCCGCTTTATGCTGACCGCGCCGCCATTGCGCCTGCCCGGCGCGGTGGGTTCTCCCGCAACGCCGGTGGCGACTGTTTGAGGACGATTAAATGGAAAATTTCCCTCCAGAAATGTCGTTAGAGCCGAAAAAATTACTGCCTAGGTTAGATATAAAATCAAGAATTAATCACTCTCCACATGTTGTAATATTAGGTGCAGGTGCTAGCAGGGCATGTTGCCCAAATGGTGACAGATTTGGGAATCCTTTGCCTCTTATGCATGATTTCGTTGAGTCTCTTGGAATCAATGATGTTGTTGCTGGTTATGGTTATGATCCTGCGGAAAATTTTGAATCTACCTACAGTGCAATTCATAAGTCCAAGCTGGCTCCCGCCTTGGAAAAACTTAATCAATTGATTAGATCATATTTTAGTCGAATTGAACTTCCAGAAAAACCAACGATTTATGACCTATTGCTATTATCTATGAGGCCAAAAGATTACATCCTTTCTTTCAATTGGGATCCATTACTGCCACAGGCATTCCAGCGTTGGAGAAAGTTAGGGAAAGTTCTACCAAATATTATTTTTCTCCATGGGAATGTGGATGTCGGGTTTGACCAAGAATCACAACGATGTGGATTCCTCCAAGATTACCCAAGTTTTGAACCGACGCCGCTATTATACCCGGTTGAACAAAAAAATTATAGATCCAACCCGTTTATTGCGAGCCAGTGGGAGTTAGCTACAGCTGCGTTATCAGACGCCTATTTTGTTTCGGTCTTTGGATACAGTGCACCAGAAACTGATGTAGAGGCTAAATCCCTATTTCTTGACGCATGGCGAAAAAATCCGACGCATACCTTGGCTGAATTTGAAATTATCGATGTTCGTGATCCAGAAGAAGTTAAAAAATCGTGGTCAGATTTTATTATCAAAACGCATGGCGCAGCTTTTAAAGAAATGAAAAATTCTATTTTATTTCGACACCCCCGCAGAACATGTGAGGCATTTGCTTTTGCCACACTTCAACAAACTCCGTGGCACGAGGACCCTTTTCAAAACTTCCAATCTCTTTCTCAACTAGAAGAATGGATAAAGCCAATGATCGAAGAGGAGGCTGGTGGAAAATTTTCCGGAGATCCTCATCATTGATAGCTACTGGAAGATTATATTCTTAAATTATGGGGACACAGTATTTAATTTACGGAGTTGGCCTGCCTTCTGAATTTTTCTTCGTGGCGAGATTGGCGTGAGCGTAATAGGGCGACGTTCATTGGGCGCTTTATCTATAAGCAGGCAACCGACGATCCAGTAGGCTCGCCCGCAATAGGTGTGGCGACTGTTTGACGCATTCGTTTGATGCGGTGCGCGTCTGGACATTTCCCGCATCTTCATGGCACCCTTACAGCTGAAAAATTAAGTATTTTATCGTTCTGAAGGAGTCCGTTATGTCCCAAGCCGCCCAGTCACAAGCGTTCGACGATTCTGATCTGACCCTGCGCCTCGCCGAATATGCGATGGGCCTTTCTCTGGATGACTTGCCAGCGGAAACGGTCGAGGCGGCACGGCATTGTCTTATGGATTGGCTGGGCGTGACGCTGGCGGGCTCAAAGGAGCCCTTGGCGAAGATCATGCGCGATGAAGCCGTGGAGGAGGGCGGTAACCCGCAGGCGACGATCCTTGGCGGCGGTGGTCAGACATCCGCGTTACAGGCGGCGTTGGTGAATGGCGCAACCGGGCATGCGCTGGATTATGATGACGTAAACCTGACCATGATCGGGCACCCGACGGCGGCGGTGGCGCCGGCAATTCTGGCGTTGGCGGAAAAGAACGCCTTGAGCGGCAAAGAGCTGTTGACCGCGTTGATTGCGGGCATCGAAATTGAGTGCCGTGTCGGCGCGATGATGAACGAGAGCCATTACAACGCGGGCTGGCACGCCACGGGCACCGTCGGCACCTTTGGCGCGGCGGCGGGGGCGGCGCATTTGCTGGGCATGGACGCTGAAGCCTGCGCCCGCGCGTTGGGGATCGCGGGAACGCAAGCGGCCGGATTGAAAGCCATGTTTGGCACCATGTGCAAACCGTTCCATGCGGGCAAGGCGGCGGCCAACGGCTTATACGCGGCGCAACTGGCGTCACGCGGCTTTGAATCTCGCACCGATGTGCTGGAATGCGAACAGGGATTTGCCGATACGCAAACAACTGAATATGACCCGGCGGCGGCGCTGGCGGAAATGGGGACGGTATTCCATACGCGCAATGTGTTGTTTAAATACCACGCGGCCTGCTACGGCACCCATGCGGCGATTGAAGCGGCGTCTAATTTGAAACGCGCGCATAACATTGATCCGGCGAATGTGGCGGAAGTTGAAATCGGCGTTCGCGATACCCTGTTGAAAATGTGCAATATTCAAGAGCCGGTAACCGGGCTGGAAGGAAAATTCAGCCTGCGTTTCACCACCGCCATGGCGCTACTGGGCGAAAACACCGGGCTGATCGCGAATTACAACGTAGCCAAGGTTCAGGACGCCGAAATTGTGGAATTGCGCGACCGTATCAAGGTTGTGAACAATCAGGATATGGGTAAGGCCGGAGCGGCCATGAAGATCTCCATGAAAGACGGCTCAGTGCATCAAATTTCCATTGATGTGGAAACACCGGAGCCTGATCTCAAACGGCAGTGGTCGCGCTTGTCCGATAAATTCCGCGACATGGCCGGGCCCGTTATTGGCGGCGCCAAGGCGGACCGGGTCGTCGATATGGTCGCCGGTCTGGAGATCATCGGGAATGTGCGGGAATTCACCCGCCTTTGCGAGGGATAGTCGCAGCCGGAATTTAAGGGGGCGTCGTGGCTCCGAGGCTCGGTGTTGCGCCCTTTCGGGCGGCGGCCGGGGTACAGGCTGGCCGCGCGCGCACAACTTCACTGAACTCGTCATCCCCGCGCAGGCTAACTTTCGCCTCGCGGGCATGATGACGTTCCAGAGACCTGTCGGTAATTTCTTAAAACGAGAGACCACAGAAATCTTTTTTATTGCCGGATTCCGGTTAGACTGCCGCTCGATTTTCATTTGAGGAATTGGCATGGGCGCGACGGCGAGGTTGGCGGTTGATATTGGCGGCACATTTACAGATGTGGTGCTGGAAACTGGAGAACGGCTGGAGACAGCCAAGGTCTTAACGACGTCCGGCGCGCCGGAAGAAGCCGTCCTGGCGGGAATAGATCTGGTGCTGGCGCAGGCGAACCTGACCCCGGCGGATCTTGAGATCCTCATTCACGGCACGACATTGGCGACCAATGCGATCATTGAACGCAAGGGCGCGGTCACAGCGCTGATCACGACCGAAGTGTTTCGCGATATTCTCGATATCGCCTATGAAACCCGGTTCGACCAATATGATGTCTTCATCGACAAGACCATGCCGCTCATTCCACGATATTTACGCCTGACCGCGCCGGAGCGGGTGTCTGTCGAAGGTACGGTTTTGCGGCCTCTGGACGAAGACGCTGTTCGCGCACTGTTGCCGGTCCTGGAGAAAGAGGGCGTTGAAAGCGTCGCGATTGGTTTTTTGCACGCTTACGCCAATGACGATCATGAACGCCGGGTGCGCGATATTATTGTGGCGGCGCGGCCTGATTTACACGTCACTTTGTCGTCTGAGGTGTGCCCGGAAGTCCGTGAATACGAACGACTCACCACAGCCAGCGCCAACGCTTATGTCCAACCGCTGATGGCCAGTTATCTGACGCGATTGAAGACCGAGTTGGACGCGCGCGGCTATGTGTGCCCAATTTTTCTGATGACGTCCGGCGGCGGGTTGACGACGCTGGATACGGCGATCCGGTTTCCGATCCGTCTGGTGGAATCCGGGCCTGCCGGCGGCGCTATTCTGGCGACTGGCGTTGCGGCGGAGTGCGGGGCGACGCAGGCGCTTTCTTTCGATATGGGCGGCACCACGGCGAAAATTTGCCTGATCGAGGACTACCAGCCCGAAACCGGGCGCAGTTCTGAGGTGGCGCGGGCGGCGCGGTTCAAAAAAGGCAGCGGGTTGCCGTTGCGCATTCCGGTTGTTGAAATGGTTGAAATTGGCGCGGGCGGTGGGTCCATCGCCCGGATCGACGGCATGGGCAAGATACAGATCGGCCCCGAGAGCGCGGGCTCCGAGCCCGGCCCGGCCTGCTATAACCGGGGCGGAACAGCGCCGACGATCACCGATGGCGATGTGTTCCTGGGCCGGATCGACCCGGGTTCCTTTGCGGGCGGCAAAGTGAAACTGGCGCCGGCGAAATCAGGCGCTGCGATCGAGGCGGTGATTGGCGCGCCGTTGGGGTTGTCGCCGCACATGGCGGCCTATGGAATCATTGAAATGGTCGATGAGAATATGGCCAACGCCGCGCGCGTTCATGCGATTGAGCGTGGGCAAGTCATAAGCGAGCATACGATCATCGCCTTTGGCGGCGCCGCGCCGTTGCACGCCGCCCGGCTGGCGGAGAAACTGGGCATCGATCGGGTGATTGTGCCGACCAACGCCGGGGTCGGGTCCGCCGTTGGATTTTTGCGAGCGCCGATCTCCTATGAGGTGGTGCGCAGCCGCTATATCACCTTGCAGGATTTTGACCCCACTCAAGCGAACGCCTTGTTGGCGGATATGCGCGCCGAGGCGCTGGACGTCGTACGCGCCGGCGCCGGGGACGCGGAATTGCAGGAAACCCGTCTGGCCTATATGCGCTATCGCGGGCAGGGGCATGAAATCACCGTCGCTTTGCCAAACCGCGATTTGCGCCATGATGATGTCGCCATGTTGAAGGAACACTATGAACAGGCCTATGCGGCGTTGTTTTCGCGCATTATTCCGGGCGCGGAGATTGAAATTCTGACCTGGGCGATGACGGTGAGCACGCTATCCGGTCTTCC
>JAESSL010000010.1 GCA_016764135.1 Alphaproteobacteria bacterium | reverse complement strand
CGCCCGGTCTGGGTTTTGTTGCCCGCGGTCGCGGACTGGCGATGGCTTCGCGACCGAAACGATAGCCCGTGGTATCCATCCATGCGCTTGTTTCGTCGTGATGGCGGGGATAATTGGTCAGGCGTTGTTAACCAGATTGCTGATAAACTTCTCCGTGAATTCTCGGAATTCAAATAGGATAAGCGTCCTTCAACCATCAAGGGAGTAAGCGCATGTTGATCGGTGTCCCCACGGAAGTGAAGACCCACGAATATCGAGTCGGTCTGGTGCCGGGCAGCGTGCGGGAATTCACCCATCATGGCCATCAGGTGCTGGTGGAGACAAACGCCGCCACCGGGATAGGCTTTACCGACGATGATTATCGCAAGGTCGGCGCGGAAATTGCGGGCGACGCAGCAGAGGTTTTTGCGCGCGCCGACATGATCGTTAAGGTCAAGGAACCGCAACCCGCCGAAATCACCATGCTGCGCGAAGGGCAAATCCTCTTCACTTATTTGCATCTGGCCGCCGATCGGGCGCTGACCGATGGCCTGCTGGAGTCCGGCTGCGTGGGCATAGCCTATGAAACCGTCACCGATCCGCATGGGCGTCTACCCCTGCTGGCGCCGATGAGCGAAGTCGCCGGACGGATGAGTATTCAGGTCGGCGCGTTCAATCTGGAAAAGGAGCAAGGCGGCGCCGGGGTGCTGCTGGGCGGCGTGCCCGGCGTAGCGGCGGCGCGCGTACTGATTATCGGCGGCGGCGTATCGGGTATAAACGCGGCGCGCATGGCCATGGGGATGGAGGCAAAGGTCACCGTTCTGGATCGATCGGTGGAGCGTCTGGCCGAGTTGGATATGCATTTTGGCGGCCAGTTGAACACGCTGTACTCCACGGTGGACGCGATCCACAGCCATGTGGCTGAAGCCGATCTCGTCATCGGCGCCGTGCTGGTGCCCGGCGCGGCGGCGCCGAAACTGGTCTCGGAAGATCTGGTGAAGGCGATGCGACCGGGGTCGGTCATGGTTGATATCGCCATTGATCAGGGCGGATGTTTCGAGACCTCGCGGCCGACCTCGCATGACGCGCCGACGTATATCGAGCACGAAGTGGTGCATTATTGCGTGACGAACATGCCCGGCGCCGTTGCACGGACATCGACCTTTGCGCTGAATAACGCGACGCTGCCTTACGCCATCGAGATCGCCAATCAGGGTTACAAGGTCGCGCTGAACAATAATTCGCACCTTCGTAACGGGTTGAACGTCCATCACGGGCGCTTGACCTATGCGGCGATCGCCCGCGATTTGGAGCTTCCTTATGTCGACGCGGAATCGGCGTTGGCCTAGACGGCTGATTTATAAGGATATTCGCCTGCGACAAAATGTAGCAATCGAGATGAATTTCTGGTATAATGGGACATCGTACGAAAGGATCTCCGCGATCGCCGATGTCCCTGTTTATGGCGGTTCCCGGAGAATATCGATATCTAACGATATCTACCTTGAGACGCGCCGTCGACGGCTTCCTCCCCAATCCCCAGTTGACGGCGCGTCGTCGTTTGTCAATTTTCTCGACATGAAAACAATCCCGAAACTTTCGGCTGACAGCGCGCTTGGCGACGTACCTGGCGACGCACAATGACGCGCCCGTTTCAGGCTGGATTTTCGATGCCCGCGGAATGGGAGCCCCATGCGCGTTGCTGGATGGCGTGGCCCTGTCGGGACAGCCTGTGGGGCGACGGGATGAACGCCGCGCGGCTAGCCTATGCCGAGGTTGCCCGGGCCATTGCGCGGTTTGAGCCCGTGACCATGCTGGCGCGCCCGAACCTGCTGGAGCGCCGCGGCCTTATGCGGGCCAGCTGTTGAAATGTCGGCGATGGCGATGGATGATTCCTGGATGCGGGATACGGGCCCGGTATTTATTCGCAATCACGAGGGTGACGTGGCCGGGTGCGACTGGCGGTTCAATGGCTGGGGCGAAAAGGAGAATCCTCACGACGCTGACGTCGCTGTGGCGGAGACCCTGCTGTTGCACCTCGGTCTTCAACGCTTCGCGGCGCCTTGTGTGCTGGAGGGCGGCGCCGTGCATGTGGATGGCGCGGGGACGTTGCTGACGACGGACTCAGTCTTGCTCAACCCTAATCGCAACCTGGGCATGGATCGCAAAACCATGGAGCGTTTGCTGCGGGACTATCTGGGCGTTGAGACAGTGATCTGGCTTGCGGGTGGTTTGACCGGGGATATGACCGATGGGCATGTTGATAATGTCGCCTGTTTTGTGCGGCCCGGCGTTGTACTGGCGCAAACTTGCGAAGATCCCGCCAACCCTAACCATGCAATGCTGCGTGAGAACCGGCGTATCCTGGACTCTGCGCGAGATGCGCAGGGGCGGGCGTTAACGGTGCTGCCGCTCCCGCAACCTGAAGCGGGGTCCGGCGGCCCCTCTGCGCTGTCTTATGTGAATTTCTATATTGCGAATGGGGGGATTGTGATGCCGGCGTTTGGATGTCCGCAGGATAGCGAGGCCTTTGCGATAATCGCCCGCGCCTTTCCCGAGCGGGAGGTCGTGCAAATCGACGCACGGGCTATTCTGGCGGGCGGCGGCGGCATACATTGCATCACACAGCAACAATCGATCAGCGGGACAACATTATGAGTCGATTGCTCGTTTTGGCTATTGCAGGATTCATGACTGCGGGGTGCGCCGTGCAGACGGCGGACGAAAACCGCATTGTCATCAAGCATACCAGCAAGCAGCCGGGCCTCGCAAAATGGACGGCGGAAAAGCATTGCGCGGAATACGGCAAGCGCGCGGTGTTTTTGGTCAAGGGTCCGAGGGAATCCAGCGGACTGATTCCCACGACGAATATCAGCATCTATGATTGCGTCGAATAACATGGTGGTCGTCGCCGCGACGCAGATGGCCTGTGCGCCCGACGCCGCAACCAATCTCCATCGCGCTGAATCTTTGATCCGGGACGCCGCCGGGCAGGGCGCCAATATAGTGCTCCTGCAGGAACTGTTCGAGACGCCCTATTTTCCCGCCATCAAAGACGACGCACGGCGCGATCTGGCCAAACCGTTCAAAGACCACCCGATGATTGCGCATATGGCGGCGCTTGCGCGCGAACTCGACATCGTGTTGCCGGTCGGGTTCTTCGAGCGCGACGGCGAGGCGTTTTACAACGCGCTGACGGTCATCGATTCCGATGGACGTATTGGCGAACTTTACCGCAAAAGCCATATTCCCAAAGGGCCCGGCTACGAGGAGAAGTTTTATTTTGCGCCCGGCGATACGGGGTTTCGGGTCTGGGAGACGCGCTATGGCGCCCTTGGGGTCGGCGTCTGCTGGGATCAGTGGTTTCCGGAATGCGCCCGCGCGATGGCGTTGCAGGGCGCGGAAATATTACTCTACCCCACCGCCATCGGGAATGAGCCGCAGGACCCCGCCTATGACAGCTGTGACCACTGGCGGCGCGTCATGCAAGGCCATGCGGCGGCGAATATGCTTCCCCTCGTCGCGTCCAATCGCGTTGGCGTTGAGCAAAATCCCGGTGTTGGGTCCAGTCCGAGCGTCGACATGGAATTTTACGGCTCGTCTTTTATCGCCGATCAGACCGGCGCCATTGTGGCGCAGGCGCCGCGCGCGGGCGAGGCCGTCATCACCGCGCAATTCGATCTGTCCGCTATTCGGGAGCAGCGCCACAATTGGGGACTGTTTCGAGATCGACGCCCGGAATTATACGGAAGTCTGACTTCAAGCCCATTCCGCAACGAAGGCGGATGAATCCGCACGAGGCTTGGTTCCCGCGCCCCGGCGCGGCGTGCCGAAATACACAAACCCGATAATCTCGTCATCCTCGGACAGGACAAAGGCGGCTTTTACGTGGGCGTCGCGCGCGTTTTTGCCGGTCGCCCAAAAACTGCCGAACCCGCGCGCATGAGCGGCGTTCATCATGTTTTGCACCGCCGCTGCGGTGGAGACAATTTGCTCCACCTTCGGCACATTGTCTTTTTCGTAGGAAACCTTAACCGCCGCCACAATCACCAGGGGCGAGCGCAGAGGCCGCGCGCGTTCTTTGGCGATGGCCGCTTCATCCGCATTCGGATCGCGTTTCTTCAACGCCTCTACGAACAATTCGCCCAGCTTCGCTCGCGCATCGCCGCGCACAATATGAAACCGCCATGGTTGCAGCGCGCCATGGTCCGGCGCGCGCATGGCTGTGGCCATAATCTCGTCCAGCGATTCGCCCTCTGGCGCAGGTTCCACCAGTAATTTAGGTGGAACGGAGACTCTCGACATCAATGCCTCAATGGCGTCCATAATTTTCCTCGATCTTCCATGTGCGAAACCGACCGCCAAGTTATATGGTGCACGAGCTAGAAATGACCAGTACCGGCCCGCGTTTTCGTAATTTTCGGCGGCCAATTATCAACGCGTTGCGCCGCAGCGCGTTCAGGAGGGTAGAGCAATGAATATCGCCAATCAAATGGTCCGTTCGGGACTGGCGCAGGGCGACCGCCCCGCCATCGCGGTGGGGACGACTGTGCTGATGCGCTATGCGGAGCTGGCGGACCGGACGGCGCGGCTGGCGCGCGCCTTGCGGGAGACCTTCAAGCTCAACCCCGGCGACCGGGTCGGGCTGACCATGAAAAATTGCCCCGCCTTTCTGGAGGTCCTGTACGCGTGCTGGCATGCGGGGCTGGTCGCCGTGCCGATCAACGCAAAACTGCACCAGCGGGAATTCGCTTTTATCCTCGACAACAGCGGCGCGCGGATGACCTTCGCGACGGCGGATTTGATGGAGACCCTCTCTCCCCTGACGGGCGCGGGGCTGGAGCGGGTCGTCAACGTGGATGACAAAGATTACGCGCGCCTGATAGACGCCACCCTTCCCATGGATTGCGCGCCGCGCCTGCCGGACGACCCCGCGTGGCTGTTCTACACCAGCGGCACGACCGGACAGCCCAAGGGCGCGACCCTGAGCCANCGGAATCTGATGGCGATGTGCTANGGNTATTTCGCNGATATGGATCAGGGNAGCCCTTGGGATTGTTACCTGCACGCCGCNCCCATGAGCCACGGGGCGGGNGCCTATGGCCTACCCAATGTGGCGCAGGCGGCGTGTCATGTGCTGACTGAAAGCGGGCGCTTCGATCCGCCGGAGATTTACGCCTTGATCGAGGCGTGGCCGCATATGTCGTTCTTCGCCGCGCCGACCATGGTGAAACGCCTGCTCGACGATCCGCTGGACCGGGACACGACCAATCTGAAGACGATTTTTTATGGTGGCGGTCCGATGTATGTGGCGGACAGCCGCGCGGCGCTCGACCGGTTCGGCCCAAAACTGGCGCCGCTTTACGGGCAGGGCGAAAGCCCTATGTGCATCACCGCGCTGGCCTCGCATTTCCATGCGGATCGCGATCACCCGCGCTGGCTGGATCGTCTGGCGTCGGTGGGTATAGCACAAAGCGTGGTGGAAGTGCGCGTCGCCGACCCGGATGATAATTTTCTACCCGTGGGCGAGGTTGGTGAAATTCTCGTACGCGGCGATTCCGTCATGTCCGGCTACTGGGGCAACCCGGAAGCCTCGGCCGAAACCCTGCGCGGCGGATGGCTGCACACGGGCGATATGGGCGCCTTCGATGACGACGGCTTCCTGACCCTGAAGGACCGCTCCAAGGATATGGTCATTTCCGGCGGCACGAACATCTACCCGCGCGAGGTGGAGGAGGTGTTGCTGCAACACGCCTCCGTCGCCGAAGTATCGGTGATTGGCCGTCCCGATCCGGAATGGGGCGAAGTTCTCGTCGCCTATATCGTGGCGGACGGCGCGGTCCAAGGCGACCCCGATACGGGCGCGCTGGACGAATTATGTCTGGAAAACATGGCGCGGTTCAAACGCCCAAAAGCGTATAAATTTGTCTCTGAATTGCCGAAGAACAATTACGGCAAGGTGTTGAAAACGGCTCTGCGCGAGCAGGACGCCGCCGATGTGGCGAAAACGCAGGAGGATTAGACCATGGCGGACCGATTGAAGGATAAAATTGCGCTGGTGTCGGGCGCCGGCTCCGTGGGGCCCGGCTGGGGCAACGGCAAGGCTGCCGCCGTGCTCTATGCGCGCGAGGGCGCTAAAATCATGTGCGCCGACATCAACCTCACGGCGGCGGAGGAAACCCGCGACATCATTCGCGAGGAGGGCGGCGAGGCCGAAGCCGTACAATGCGACGTCACCCAGTCCGCCGCCGTGCTGGACATGACGCGCGCCTGTCAGGACGCTTTTGGCCGCATCGACATTTTGCACAACAATGTGGGCATTCTGGAAATCGGCGGCCCGGTGGATTTGTCCGAGGAAGACTGGGACAAGGTGACCAACGTAAACCTGAAAAGCATGTTCCTGACCTGCAAACACGTGCTGCCGGTGATGGAGGCGCAGGGCAAGGGCGCTATTGTCAACATCTCCTCCATCGCGGGCATCCGCTGGATGGGCGTGCCGTATCTGGTCTACAACACGACCAAGGCGGCGGTGAACCACTTCACCCGCATGGTGGCGATGGAATACGCGCCCAAAGGCATCCGCGCCAATTCAATCCTGCCCGGCCTCATGGAAACGCCGATGGTGGAGCAAGCCCTGGCGGAATTCTACGCCGATGGCGATATCGACGAAATGTTCAAAAAACGCGGCGCGCTGGCGCCCATGGGCCATGGTGGCGACGCCTGGGACGTCGCTTACGCAGCGGTCTATCTGGCGTCCGATGAGTCCAAATACGTGACCGGGCTCGAGCTCGTCGTGGATGGCGGAATCACGCTGCAATCGGCCTGACGTCGTATTCCGGCAGGGCGTTTGCCAAAGATCAAATGAGCATAAGGAAAACCCATGAAGACCTCGATCAGCCGCTATCCAGTCCCCGACATCAACGATCTGCCAGAGGACATAAAGGAGCGGATACTGGCGGTGCAGGAGAAGGCAGGATTCCTACCCAATGTGTTTCTGGCGATGGCCCACCGCCCGGACGAGTTCCGCGCCTTCTTCGCCTATCATGACGCCTTGATGGAAAAGGAAAGCGGACTGACCAAGGCGGATCGGGAAATGGTCGTCGTCGCCACCTCCGCCGAAAACGGCTGTCAGTACTGTGTCGTGGCGCATGGCGCCGTCTTGCGAATAAGGGCCAAAGACCCGCTGATCGCCGATCAGGTGGCGGTCAACTACCACAAGGCCGACATCACCCCCCGCCAGACCGCCATGATCGACTTCGCCCTGAAGGTCTCGAACGATTCCCGGCCCATCGGCGATGAAGATTTTGAGATTTTGCGACGCCATGAGTTTTCCGACGAAGACATCTGGGACATCGCCGGGATCGTTGGTTTTTTCGGCCTGAGCAACCGCATGGCGAACTTCATGGGCATGCGTCCGAATGAAGAGTTTTACGCAATGGGGCGTTAGGCGCCGGGCTGGCGGAACGGTTGGGCGGAATCATCAACGGATTCATAAATTTTGATAAACGCGCATCCGCTGGTGTTTTGTGTCCCCGCATTCAAGCGGATCATTCACGATCTGCGATAGACTATATTGGTGAGATTGTTGTAGACCGACGACCGGACAGCCGCCGCCATCGTATCGTCCCGCCGATCCAGTGCGGCCTCAGAGGAGCCTATTCATGACGACATCCAAGCCGATTGCGACGACCAACAATACTCAAATTAGCGACCAAACCCGAAACGCCGACCATCTCACCATTCGGGAACCCGACGATTGGCATCTGCACCTGCGCGATGGCGGCATGCTGGCCCACACTGTCGATTTCACGGCGCGCCAGTTTGCGCGGGCCATTGTGATGCCTAATCTCGCGTCCCCGGTGACAAGTGTCGCCGCTGCGGAAGCCTATCGCGATCGCATTCTTGCTGCGTTGCCGCAGAATCGCCGGTTCACGCCGTTGATGACCGCCTATCTGACCGACGAGATTGACGCCAACGAAATCGAAGCGGGATTCGAGAGCAAGGTTTTCACCGCCTGCAAGCTCTATCCTGCGGGCGCGACCACCAATTCCGCAGCGGGCGTGACGGATGTGGGCAATATTCGCTCGGTGCTGGAGCGGATGCAGACTATCGGCATGCCGCTGCTGGTTCATGGAGAAGTGACCGCGCCCGATATCGATATCTTTGACCGAGAGGCTGTGTTTCTGGAAACTGTCCTGACGCCGTTGCTCCGCGATTTTCCCGCGCTGAAGGTGGTTCTTGAGCACATCACCAC
>JAESSL010000009.1 GCA_016764135.1 Alphaproteobacteria bacterium | reverse complement strand
GAACTGTTGACCCGATTGGAGGATTTTGCGCGGGAAATTTCGCTACATCGCCTCGAATTGACCGTGATGGCGCCAAATGATCGGGCGAAGCGCCTTTATGAATCCCTTGGATATGTCGCAGAAGGGACGAAACGCCACTCTTTGTACATCGACGATCAGTATGTTGATGAAATTATGATGGCGAAGTTTCTGACGTGATTGTCGCGCCATGATGAAAACAGGCATGCTGGCCAAAGTGTTCCGTTGGGTTTTTATGGGAAAATCCGTACGGGAGTCCCTTAAAAGCCAACAAAAGGCGGAACCGGTTTCTGCGACGGCTGACGAAGCGCCGGAACCAAGCCAACGTGAACACCTTAAAGATTCGGCGCTGGCGTTGCTTCGTGAACGACGGGGTGAGTTTGAGGCGTTGGACAAGAGCGTTCAGGACAAGGTCGCCAAGGCTGCGGCGAAAGCGTTAAGCAATCACGGCAAACCAGCCAGGAAACGGAACTGAATACTCATGACCGCGCCGAATGATATGAACGCCCTGGCGGAGCTGGTGCAAAGTGGAGACCGTCGGGGCCTCGCCCAGGCGATCACTGTTATTGAATCAACGCGGGAGGCGCATCGACTTCAGGCCGATGCCTTGTTGCGCCTTCTGCTGCCGCATTCCGGTAAATCACTTCGCATTGGAATCTCGGGCGTGCCCGGGGTTGGAAAATCGACCTTCGTCGAAGTCTTTGGGTTACATATTGTCGAGCAAGGCCGTCGCGTCGCTGTCCTGGCGGTCGATCCATCGTCGAAAATCAGCGGAGGGTCAATTCTGGGTGACAAGACGCGCATGGAGGCCTTGGGAAAGCATCCTTCGGCGTTTATTCGTCCATCTCCTGCAGGCGGCACGTTGGGGGGCGTGGCTCGGCGTACGCGCGAAGCGATGATTGTCTGTGAAGCCGCTGGTTACGATGTTGTGATTGTGGAAACCGTCGGGGTGGGCCAATCCGAAACGGCGGTAAAAGATTTAACCGACCTCTTCTTGTTGTTGCTCCTGCCGGGTGGCGGCGATGAATTACAGGGCATGAAAAAAGGCATTGTTGAATTGGCCGATATCATTCTGGTCAACAAGAGTGATGGCGATATGGAAGCCGCCGCGCGCCACGCCGCCTCTGACTACAGCAACGCTTTGCATTTTCTCCGTCCAGCGTCCCCCAATTGGACCGTTCCGGTTGGCACCTGTTCCGCCTTGACGGGCGCAGGCGTCGCCGAGGCCTGGGATACGGTGTTGAAATACCAAGCCGCCATGATGGATGGCGATGTTCTGGGGCGTCGCCGGAGCGATCAGGCCCGAAACTGGTTGTGGAGCGAGGTCGGCGACGCATTGATGATCGCATTGAAATCCCATAAGGATATACGGGACATCTCGCGTAAGTTGGAAGATGACGTAGCGCGAGGCGACATTACGCCGTCCATGGCGGCGCAACGGATGCTTCGAATGTTTATGGAGCGGTCGATAACGTCTTGACGCATTGCCCCATGCGGCGTAAAAAGCGCCGCTCGGCTGGGAATAATCTCGGCGGAAAAGGAATTTTCGTCCGGTCGCGTTGACACGGGCTTCCCTAATAAGGTTAAGGAAAAGATCATGGCGCGTCGTTGCTTAATTACCGGTAAAGGTGTCATGGCAGGCAATAATGTCAGTCATGCCAACAACAGGACGCGGCGTCGGTTTCTGCCGAATTTGCAAGTTTCTTCGATGATGAGCGACGCGCTGGGCGAAAGCGTGAGAATGCGCATTTCGACGCGCGCGATTCGGACCATTGAATATAAAGGCGGTTTGGACGCATTCCTGCTGGGAACGCCAAACCGTAAGCTGACAGACGAAGCGAAACGCATCAAGCGCCGCATTGAAAAGGCCGTTGCGCGCGTCTCCTAAGACGAGACTGCGCCGGTCTGGACCCAAGAGGTCCAGTTAGACAGAATAAAGCCCGCAACGGATGTTGCGGGCTTTATTCGTTGGATATCTAACGCTTGATCGCGAGGCTGGCTTAGAACGAACCGCCGCGCGCGACGGTTCGCAATGTTTTCTGGAAATTCCGGGCTTCGTCTTCGTCGAACAGCTCCGCCAGTTTTTCCATCATGGTGCCGCCAAGTTGCTCAACATCGACGATTGTTACGGCGCGTCGATAATAACGCGTCACATCGTGGCCAATGCCGATGGCGACAAGTTCAACGGGGGACTTGTTTTCAATGTACTCGATGACATCGCGCAGATGCCGCTCAAGATAATTTCCCGGATTGACAGAAAGAGTGGAGTCGTCCACCGGCGCGCCATCGGAAATCACCATCAGAATGCGCCGCTGTTCCGGACGGCCTAAAAGCCTGTTATGGGCCCATAACAGGGCTTCGCCGTCGATGTTTTCCTTCAACAGGCCTTCCCGCAACATCAGGCCGAGGTTTTTCCGTGACCGTCGCAAGGGCGAATCCGCTGGTTTATAGACGATATGACGTAAATCGTTCAGCCGTCCCGGATTGGAGATTTTTCCCTCGGAAATCCATTTTTCTCTGGATTGTCCGCCTTTCCAGGCCCGGGTGGTGAAGCCCAGAATCTCGACCTTCACCGCACAGCGTTCCAGCGTCCGCGCGAAAATATCCGCGCTCATCNCCGCAATCGTGATAGGCCGACCGCGCATGGAGCCAGAATTATCGATCAACAAGGTCACGACGGTGTCGCGGAAATCGGTCTCTTTTTCTTTCTTGAAGGAAAGCGGATGCTGAGGGCTGATGACAACGCGATCCAGTCGCGCCGTGTCCAGCAGGCCTTCTTCCAGATCGAATTCCCAGGACCGTGTCTGTTTGGCCAGCAGGCGCCGTTGCAGGCGGTTGGCGAGGCGTCCGATGATGCCCTGAAGCTGCGTCAGTTGCTGGTCCAGGAGCTGACGCAGACGCGTCAGTTCTTCCGGGTCACAGAGATCTTCCGCAGCGACGACTTCATCAAACGATTCTGTATAGGCTTGATAGAACGCCTCTTTGGAAACATTCGACAAATCATGCTCGGGGCGCCAGCGCTTGCCGGGGTCGCCGGGTTCTTCGCTGCCATCCGCCGGCATCATTTCGCCGTCTTCATCGTCTGGCGACATGTCGCCGTCTTCGTCCTCCGCCCCGTCGCTATCGGCGCTTTCGCCGCCAGCTTCGCCCGAGGCGTCCGCTTGATCGCCACCTTCATCCTCGGATTCAGAGTCGGCGCTGTCTTCGTTTGAATCGTCGTCGCCAGCCGAGTCGTCATCGGTTTCCTGATCGACGCCAAGGTCGATATCCAGATCTTGAATTAGCTGCCGAACGGCTTCGCTGAATTCTCGCTGATCGCCCAGCTTCTGTTCGAGATCCTGTAAATTGACGCCGATCTTTTCTTCCAGGTCCGAGCCCCAGAGCTCACAGGCCGAGAGCGCCGATGGCGGTGGCGTGGCGCCCGTAAAGGCCGTCCGGGCCATAAGACGGACGACTTCGGGAAGGACAGCGTCGCTTTTCTCGGTGACGCGGTGCAATCCCTCGCGCCGATATTTGTCTTCCAGAGCGGCGGCGATATTTTCGCCAACGCCGACCATACGGTTGGCGCCCAGGGCTTCGATTCTGGCTTGCTCCAGCGCTTCGAATATGGCCGGGGCTGAATCACCGCCGGGCATCAGACTGGCGTGCAGCTTTGCGTCATGGTGCTTGAGGCGCAAGGCGATGGCGTCCGCCTCACCGCGAACCTGGGCGACTTCTTCCTTCGGCAGGTCACGGCTGGGAAAAGGCAATCGCACGCGATCACCCGAGATCCCAGGTGGTTCGGCTGAATAAGAAACATCCAGATCCGACCGGTTAGCGATCGCGCGAAAACACGCGGCTGTCGCGCGCTTGAACTGTTCGACGGGCGGTTCGTCCTTGGTGGTCATAGGACCGTCCTTAGCTGACTGATGTCCCGGCGCTGGAATCCGGCAAATCTTCTCCGAAGCAGCGCTGATAGTATTCGGCGACGACCGGGCGTTCCGTTTCGTCGCATTTGTTCAGGGACGTCACGCGGAAAGCGAAACCGATATCTTTGAAAATATCAGCATTCTCGGCCCATGTAATGACGGTTCTGGGAGACATAACCGTTGAAATGTCGCCGCCGATGAAACCGGAGCGGGTCAAATCCGCCAATGCGACCATGGAGCTGAGCGTTTTCAGCCCTTTTTCGTCTTTGTACTGAGGCGATTTGGCGAGGACGATTTTCACTTCTTCGTCATGCGGCAGATAGTTCAGCGTGGTGACGATGTTCCAGCGATCCATTTGGCCCTGGTTGATTTGCTGCGTGCCGTGATAGAGGCCCGTCGTATCGCCCAGTCCAATGGTGTTCGCCGTGGAGAAAAGCCGGAAAAAGGGATGCGGTCGGATCACTTTGCTTTGATCCAGAAGGGTTAACTTGCCTTCGACTTCGAGAATACGCTGGATGACGAACATGACGTCGGGACGACCGGCGTCGTATTCATCGAAACAAAGCGCGCAGGGTCCCTGAAACGCCCAGGGCAGGATGCCTTCGCGAAATTCAGTGACCTGTTTGCCGTCGCGCAAAACAATGGCGTCTTTGCCGATCAGATCGATACGACTGATGTGACTGTCGAGATTGACGCGGACGCAGGGCCAGTTCAGCCGAGCGGCGACTTGTTCCACATGGGTCGACTTCCCGGTGCCGTGATACCCTTGGATCATCACGCGCCGGTTATGGGCGAATCCGACGAGGATCGCCATTGTGGTGTCGTGATCGAATACATAGGTGTCGTCGAGTTCCGGCACGTAGTCCGATCCATACGAAAACGCGGGAACGATCATATCCGTGTCTAAACCAAAGGTGTCTCGAACGGACAGCTGAATGTCCGGCGCATCAAGCTCGTGGGCTCTAACCTGCCCGTCAGTCGTCGTCATGTGGATTTTTCCGTTTTGCTTGGGAGTGAAAAATCAGAGGCTCGGCCGCGCTGTAAATTTTTTCAGCGTAGCGTACGCTTCGTTAATGGTCTTTAACCGATCTTCGGCGCTTTTATCGCCGTTATTCGCGTCGGGGTGATGACGTTTGACCAAATCCTTATAGCGCGATTTAAGTGCGGTCAAGGTCAGTGGCGCCGTTAAATTCATAACCTTCATAGCGATAGCGATGGTCGGGTCTATTTGTCGCACCGGTTTTTTAGGTTTGGCGTGCGTGCGATCGTCATTGTCGAGAATGTCCTCGAGAATATCGAGATTGTCGTCGAACCAGTCGCGCCCGTGTTTCGCCGATCCGTTGAAGGGCCATGTCGGGCGGCGCCAGACGGTGTCGTTGCGAATTTCCCGCTCTATGGTTTGCGTATCCATGCCGGCGCAAAAATTCCAGTTTTTATTGTATTCCCGGACATGGTGGAGGCAGAAAAAATAATATTCGCGGAGTTGGCGACGTGTTTTCGGCGCGCGGTAATCGCCCATAGCCTGGCAACCGTCGTGGTCGCATTTTGCGTGCCCAGGGCGTTCTTCCAACACAGAAAGGCTCGAGTGGAAATTCATGGCGGATATTA
>JAESSL010000008.1 GCA_016764135.1 Alphaproteobacteria bacterium | reverse complement strand
TGTGCCCGGCGAACCGGCGGTATGGCGCGCGGTATTATCCAGCCTGCGACGCCCCGGCGAATCCTTTATTTTTGGTCTGAAGGCCGAAGATGGTTGGGGCAACCCGACGGAACACGCCTCGGCCGCGTTCGTCTTCGAGACGACCCTTCCGGTAAACAATCTACCCAGTCGGTTCGACTATCCGCTGGGCGAGCGCGCCGTGACGTTTGAAAACCTGAGCGTCGATGGGACGGGCGAACTCCGCATTACCGTGCGTGATGAAAAAACCGGCGACGTGGTCGCCAAATCGCACCCCATGATGGTGCGCGAAGGCCCCTACAGTGGATATTGGGGCGATTTGCACGGCCAAAGCGGCGAGTCGATTGGCATCGGCACCTCCAAATCCTATTTCGAATTCGCCCGAAACAAATCGTTTCTGGACGTCACCAGCCATCAGGCCAACGACTTTCAGGTCAACAACGCGTTCTGGAAATTCCTCAACGAGCTGACCGCCTTTCATCATGAGGATGGCCGTTTTGTCACCTTCCCCGGATATGAATGGTCCGGCAACACCGCCGTTGGCGGCGACCGCAATGTCTTTTTTCGCACCGAAGGTCGCCAGATACGGCGCTCGTCGCATGCGCTGCTGCCGGAACGTCATGATCTCGACACCGACGCGCCAAACGCCAACCTGCTGTTCGAAGCGCTGGCGGAAGAAGATTGCGTGATTTTCGCCCATGTCGGCGGGCGGTATGCGGATATCAAATATGCGCATGATCTGAAGCTGGAAAACTCCATGGAGATCCACTCCGCCTGGGGCACCTTCGAGTGGCTCCTGACCGACGGTTTTCCGCTGGGCCATCGCAGCGGCGTCGTCTGCAACAGCGACGGTCATAAAGGCCGCCCCGGCGCCAGTTATCCCGGCGTCTCCATGTTTGGCGCGTATGGCGGCCTGACATGCTTCTACGCCGAAGAATTAACCCGCGACGGCATCTTCGACTGCCTGCGCAAACGCCATCATTACGGGACGACCGGCACGCGGCTGCATCTGGATGTCCGCGCAACGCTGCCAACCGGCGGACAATTATTCGACCGCGACCCCAACGCTTTCGACGACGCTACATCGCAAAATGTGAACAGCGTCATGATGGGCGATATCGTCCAGACCAAGGACGGGTCGGTGACGCTCAATGTGGAAGTCTCCGCTCAATCGCCGATCGAGCGCATTGAGATTCGCAACGGCAAGGACGTGCTTCATACAGCCCGCGGTTACAGCGCCGTCGATCTGGGCCAACGCATCCGCGTTATCTGGAGCGGCGCGGAATATCGCGGACGCGGGCGGGAAACAAACTGGGTTGGCCGGGCGCGGTTCAACAACGCGGTCATTCGGCGCATGGCGAAAATAAACGCCTGGAATCATGAACGGCAATTGGAAATCCAGGGCGCCGATACGATCGTCTTCGACGCCATCACAACCGGAAATTTTGGTGGTTTCGACGCCTGGATTGACCCGCGCGCGGAGGGAGACCTCGAGATCGCGACGAATCATGGCTCGATGAGCGTGCCGCTGGCCGATATTGGCGTGGAGGATCAGGTCATGGAGGCTGGCGGGCTGGAGCGGAAAATCCGCGCCTTCCGCCTGCCCGACGAAAATCCGCATGACAGCCTGTCGACGAGTCTGGAAATCGAGCTGAAACCCGAAGGCGACAACCCGCTCTGGGTGTGCGTGACGACCGAAGACGGATTCCAGGCCTGGAGCAGCCCGATCTACGCGTTTAAGTAGGCGTCAGGTCAGGCCAATAAGCGCCGACTCGGAGAAACAGGCGTCAGCTCAGATTGGCCAAAAACGGCCCNATGGCGNCCAGAAAACCNAGTGTGTTTTGNGAGTGAACATTGTGCCCGCANTCCGGCACCGTGATGACGGTNCCNTGNGGTAGCGCATCTTCAAACCGCACCGCCGCATCAGCCGTCAGAATATTCGACTTCTCCCCGCGCACGACCAGCACGGNAAGGTCGAACTTTCGCGTGTCGTCCAGAGACACCGTATCGGCGTCCCGGTTCGCGGCCAAAAGCCCGATGCGGCGCGGCGTGGAATCGCATTTACTGATGTACTTTCCATCGGCGCGCTCCAGCATGTTGTACTTCACTGTCCGCTCAATGTGCTCACGGCTGCGGAACGGATCATATTTTTTGACGTTGCGCACAAAATGCTCGAGATCGTCGAATTCGGCGTTTTCACGCACAAACGCCGAGATCGCCTTTCGGCCTTCGTCTGAAATTTCCGGGCCCACATCGACAATAACCACCGCGCGTAACCGCGACGGATTCCGTTTCGTCAGCAGCATCGAATTTCGCCCGCCCATGGAATGTCCCATGAGCACAGCGTCTTTCAAATCCAGCGCCTCGATAAAGGCTTCTGCATCCTGCGACATGGCGAGACTGGAATAATCAGCGTCTCGCGCCCATTCGCTGTCGCCATGACCGCGCTGATCCAAGGCGAATACATGATACTTTTCCGCAAGATGGAGGCTGACCAGATCCCATGAATGGGCGGATTGATGCCCGCCATGCAACAAAACGATGGGTGGATTGTCCGGCGAGCCCCATTCCAGAAAATGAAAGCGTTGCTGGCGCAAAACAATATTGCGGGACTGATAAGCGATATCCGGCGAATGGGGAATGGATAGATCGCCTGCGCTGGACAGAAGACTCTTGAATTCGTCGAGCCCGGTCATGTCCAGAGGCGCGCCGCCCTGCGCAAAATTATTCAAATACATTTGTGGTTCCTGATGTCCCGCCATTCCAAATTCGCCACGATATTGGGCGGCGCCCGACCGGAAGGTCAAGAAATTCGACTTTGGGACGTTCACATTGTTAAATTTTGGGCGGTTTCAAATAACCACGTGATTTTCTCGGATATATTGATAATCTCCGGCCCGATATGACAGATAAACTCCGAATTGCGCATTGCTCCGACATCCATCTGGATGGCGACGGCTATCACAAAAGCGCCGACGCTGACTGCCACTATCAGAGCGCGTTCGCCCACGCTTTGTCAGAGATGCGCGCTCATAAGCCCGATATGATGTTGCTGGCTGGCGACTTGTTCGACAGCAACACCGCAACGTCGGAGACGATCACCTGGGCGATGAATATCCTTGAGGAACAACCCTTCCCCATCATCATGATTCCCGGCAATCATGATTGCATGACCGAGAATGCAATCTACCACCGTTACGACTTCAACAAGATCAGCAATGTCGTCAATTTGACCGCAGAAGCCGGTGAAGTCACTTATATCGAGGCGCTGAACACGGCGGTTTGGGGCAAGGGAATGATTGACCACTCCCCGGATTACAATCCATTGGAGGGTTGCCCGGAACGCCCGCAGGACTGCCAATGGTACTTTGGCATGGGCCACGGCATTCACGTTCCCCATGGCGGCGACACCAGCCGATCCTCTCCCATCCATATGAGCCAGCTGGAAGAAAGCCCGTGTGATTATCTCGCGCTCGGCCACCACCACGCCGCGCTTGAACTTATCAATGAGAAAGCGACAGCCGCCTATAGTGGATCTCCCACGGATGACGTCGGACTCGGCGCCACCTATATCGTGATCGACCTCGCCAAAAACACGCCCACGAAGGTTACAGTCAACGCCGTCGCACCCCTGCGTTAACTATCTACCGCCCTTCAATTCACCCGGCCTTTAATTCACGCCGCGCCGTTGTCAGCGGATTGCCGTCCGGGTCTTCGTAAATTAGACTTACGCCAATGAAATCCAACAAGACTGCTCGCCTCGATATCGACGCGCCCGCCGAATACCGGATCGAGGTTTCAAACCTCGATTCGCAAGTGTTGATGCGCGTCACTAAAATGGCGTTTCGGCATCGCACCCGCATGGCCGTCGCTATCATCGCGACAATTCTGGCCGCCACCTTTCAGCTGTTTATACCGCAATTTCTGGGACGCGCCGTCGACCAGGCGCATGGTTTGTTAACCGCCAACGTCAGTCGCGCCGGCGCCGAAGACGCCTTGATGACGACAGCCCTGCTCCTCATCGGGGCCAGTTTGACGCGCGGCCTGTTCACCATGCTACAAAGTTATCAGGGCGAAGCGGTCGGCCAGCTGATCGGATATGACCTCCGCCTCGCCTATTATCGAAAAATACAAAAACTCAGCTTTTCATGGCATGACAAAGTCCATAGCGGCGACCTCATGGCGCGGGGGATCCTCGATATCGAAGGGGTCCGCATGTGGGTCAGCACGGGTATTTTGCGATCCATCCTGCTGACCATCCTGATTGGCGGCGGCGCAGTCATTTTATTCCGCATTGATTGGGTCCTGGGACTGGTCGCGCTCAGCTTTGTGCCCATCGTCGGATTTCGCGCCTCTGTCGCCCGATTGAAACTGCGCGACACGTGGATGCGTCTGCAGGACCAGATGTCCGGCCTGACGAAGATCATGGAGGAGAACCTCGGCGGCATTCGGGTCGTGCGCGCCTTCGCCGCTCAGGCGCATGAACTCAAACGATACGATGTCGGCGCCCGCGAAGCGCTGGCCGTCACGCATGAACGCATCCACCTGTTTGTCCGCTACACCACGCAGATGACATTTGCGTATTTCCTGACCATGGGCCTGGTACTCTGGGTCGGCGGAATGAAAGCGATAGACGGCGAGATCACACTGGGCGAACTGGCGCAGTTCCTCGCCTTCATGAGCATTTTACAAATGCCGGTCCGGCAAATTGGCTGGATGATAAACTCCATCGCCCGCGCCTCCACCTGTGGCGGACGGCTGTTTAATATTCTCGATCTCTCCCCCTCGATCACGGACAAACCAGACGCACAGCCGCTGACAATCACAAAAGGCGTGTTGCGATTTGAAAACGTCGATTTCCAGTATCCCGCCGGGGCTGAAGACGAGCGCACGCTGACCGGCATCAGTTTCGAGGCCCGGCCCGGAAAGACTATCGGCATTGTCGGCCCCCCCGGCAGCGGCAAAAGCACAATCGCCCAGTTGACCGGACGATATTACGATGTCGACGGCGGACGCATCACGATAGACGGCCAGGACATCAGAGACGTCCAGCTCGCCTCCCTTCGCGCCGCCGTGCGCATCGTGCAACAGGAGCCTTTTCTGTTTACCGCCAGCATTGATCACAACGTCGCTTATGGCGACCCATGGGCGGGCCGCACGGATATCGAGCGCTCGGCCGCCGTTGCGCAAATGCACAATTATATCACCAACCTACCCGCCAGTTATGGAACGCTCGTCGGCGAACGCGGCGTCTCGTTATCCGGTGGACAACGCCAGCGCCTGTCCATTGCGCGCGGCATCCTTCTGGATGGGGCGGTTCTCGTTTTTGACGATTCCACGGCCGCGATCGACGCCGCCACGGAGCAACGCATCAAAACCGAACTCGCCTCCGTTGTCGAGAACCGAGCGGTCATCATCATCGCCCACCGCCTCAGCTCCTTGATGCATGCGGACGAAATACTATTTCTGGAGCACGGGAAGATCATTGAACGCGGCGACCATAACCAGCTTTTAGCCAAGGCCGGTCGCTATGCGGAACTCTATCGGTTGCAGACAAACGCCGCCGACCCCGTAGAGGAGGCCTAAGCCATGGCGCGCGCTCCCTCCGCTAAAAGGAAGAACGACGAACGTCCGCCCCTCGCGGTCGTCGGATCCCTGTCCTCGCAAGATGAAGACATCTTTGGCCGGGTTTTTGACCGCTGGGTCGTCGGGCGCCTCTTCACCTATTTACGGCCCTATCGCGCGCGCATATATGTCGCCATCGCAGCGGTGCTGGGTTTCACGCTGACGCAATTGACCATTCCGCTGATCATCAGGACCGCCATCGACGACGCGGTTGTACAAGGCGTCGATGGTCGTGGGTTGTTGAACATCACTTTCGCCATCTTTATCGGCGTCGTGATCGCAAACTTTATCGCGAACTATATGCAGGAATCGATCGTCGGCCGGATCGCCGGTCATTTGCTGTTCGATCTCCGGCGCGCGATGTACGCGCATCTTCAGGTCGTGTCGTTATCCTTCATGGACAAGACCGAAGTCGGTCGGTTGATGTCGCGCCTGCAGGGCGATGTAAACGCATTACAGGAATTTCTGGAATCCTCGATTTTTGCGATTGGCGATCTGGTGCTCCTGATCGGGATCATCATTGTCCTGTTGAGCCTGGACGCCCGATTGGGCGCAATGACCCTCTCCGTGGTGCCCGCCCTGTTTCTGGTTCGCATCGTCTGGCTACCCTTGGCCAGGCGTGCCTTTTTACGGGCGAGAGAGACCAGCAGCGCGGTCAACGCCGCCCTCGCCGAGAGTATTCACGGGGTGCGCGCCGTACAGGAAATGACCCGCGAGGACGTTAATTTTGAGCTGTTTGACGAAAAGGCGACGGAAAACCTCAAAGCCCATTTTACGGGATCGAAATTCACCAACATCCTGATTCCGATTGTCGATGGGCTGACGGGCGCCGCGATGGCGATCATTGTCGTCGTCGGCGGCGGGCTGGTTCTGGATCAGGCGCTGGATATTGGCGTCATGGTCGCCTTTCTGTTTTACGTTCAACGCTTTTTCGATCCGATCCGATCCCTGACCATTCAGTACAGCATCATGCAACGCGCGATGGCGGCGGGGCAGCGCATTTTTGAAGTACTCGACGTCGAAGTGTCGGTCTCCGACAAGCCGGACGCTCTGGACCCCAAGGAGATTGACGGCTCCATTGATTTTGAGAACGTCACTTTCGGCTATGTGGACGGTCAACCCGTGCTCAAGAACATCAACATTCATGTGTCGCCCGGCGAGACTGTCGCCCTCGTTGGTCCCACAGGATCGGGAAAAACCAGCACCATGGCGCTGGCGCACCGGTTTTACGATGTCTGGGAAGGGCGTATTCTTGTTGGCGGACATGATGTTCGGGACATCACCCAAGCCTCGCTTGGTCGCCACATTGCGATGGTGTTGCAGGAACCCTACCTGTTTTCCGGCACGGTTCTGGAGAATATCCGATACGCGAAAATCGGGGCAACGCGGGACGGCATTATCGCCGCGGCCAAGGCGGTCGGCGCTGACGACTTCATCATCCGGCTGGAAAACGGCTACGATACGGAACTGGATCAAGGCGGCGGTAATTTATCCCTGGGCCAACGGCAGTTACTGAGCTTCGCCCGTGCGCTGGTGGCGGACACCAAAATTCTCATTCTCGATGAGGCGACCGCCAATATCGATAGCTACACAGAGCTGAAAATTCAACGCGCCCCCGCTCGGCTTTTAAAAGGTCGAACCGCCATGGTCATCGCCCACCGCCTCGCTACAATACGCGGCGCCGACCGGATA
>JAESSL010000007.1 GCA_016764135.1 Alphaproteobacteria bacterium | reverse complement strand
CCATACCAGCCACGCAAACACTCCCGCGCAACACCCGCCGTCAAGGGCGCGCCGTCATTCAACCAATCTTCCAGCGCGATAAAACGGGCCGCCGCATCCGGCGCGGCGCTGGCGAAAGCGGAGAATTTCTGTACGCCTGAAAAAGGGTCCAGCATGAAAAACAACATCTGGATGACATCAACGGGCAATTCGCCAAAGGTCGCGAGAAAGGGTTCGTACCCCTGGATGAAGTCGGAAAGCCGCGCCGCCGGTCCGGCATCAGGCGCATGAAAGTCCCACGGCATCGCCAACAGCGCCAGCCGGCCAACCTCGTCGCGCCGACGGATGGCCAGCGCCAACGCGAGCAATCCCCCCATGCAATATCCCAAAACAGCCGGGCGGGCGGCGAGAGGGCTGGACGTATGGATCGCTTCAAACCCACGCTCCAGCCGCGCGATATAGGACGCCAGGTCAAAGTCCCGTTCCTCGGCTCCCGGCGCGCCCCATTCCACAAGAACCGGACGAAACCCTTGTGCGGCGAGCCACCGGGCAAAACTGCACTCTTGTGACAGATCCAGAATGTATCCCCGGTTAATCAGGGATGGCACAAGGAGAACGCAACGACCAGGTGCGGGCGCACCACCGTTTCCGTCACCCGTCCCGCTATAATCCAGAAATCGTGTGGAGCCTTCCGACCAGACGATTGGCGGGTCTTCCAGCGATCGTTGGTAGTCTGCGTTTCGATATCGCTCGACACCCGTCAGAAAAGCGTCCATGCGGCGGCGCGATTCCATCGCCACAGCGCCCTCGAACGCCTCGAAATCAACGCCTTCCAGTGCTTTGGCCAAAGCCTCAGCTTTTGGTTTCAGGCTTTCGTGTGGGTTTTTCAGCAGATTCCAGTTTGGCGGGCCCGGGTTTAGTGGGCCCGGGTTTAGCGGATTCTGTTCCGGCGATCCGGGCCTCAAGCTCTTTGATACGACGTTCGAGGTCATGAACAGGGTCGCCGCCGCTGTCAGAAACGCCGGTAGCGGGCGCGGCCCCAGCCGTGGGAACGGGCGCGGTGACGGGCGCAATTGGGAGCTCGGCTCCGGGTTCGTTGGATCGGTCATTTTGGGCGTCATCAGCGTTCGGGGCATTCTGGGCGTTGTTGTTACCCGCGTTTTCCTGTGGCCAAAAATCCTTCATACCCGGCCATGCCGCCGGATCAAACGGCGCGCTTCCACCGGATTCGAATGCGGCGAAAACCCGTTGCAGGGAATCCGCATTCGCGGGATCCGTTGTCATCGCCGTCAAATGCTGGCGCCAAAGGTCGAGAAACCGACGGGCGAGATCCTCGATTTCTGGCGGCTCATTCATAGGCGCAAGTATAGGGCCGTCACCGTTGCGGCGCCAGTTTCCATCCAAAAACCAATGCATTGCAACGAGAGCGAACACGGGTGCGGTGCAGCAATTGTTTGCCCGGAACGGCGATTGTGGTATGCGTTGCACAATAATCCGTTTCGGCGAACGGACGAAGCCTAATTGTCAGTTCTGACATTCAGCGTCACCAGGAGCCCATATGACCAATTCAGACGGACAGGAAAGCGTAACGGTTACGATCAAAAAATACGCCAATCGGCGCCTGTATAATACGGCGACGAGCAGCTACGTCACGCTTGAGCACCTTTGCCAAATGGTGAAAGACGGCATCGACTTTGTTGTGTTTGACGCCAAAAGCGGCGAAGACATAACCCGATCCGTTTTGACGCAAATTATCGTCGAGGAAGAATCGAAGGGGCAGAATTTGTTGCCCATCAGCTTTTTACGGCAGTTGATCGGGTACTATGGGGACAACATGCAACACATGCTGTTGCCGCGCTATCTGGAGCATTCCATGGACGCGTTCACCCAGAACCAGGACCAGATGCAAAGCTATTTCCGCGACACATTCGGTCCCATGTTCCCGGCGGGCTCATTTGAAGATATGGGCAAACAGAACATGGCCGCCTTTGAAAACGCCATGAAGATGTTCTCGCCTCTCACCGACGGCGCCCCTCCGGAAACGCCCCCGGAGAGACCCACAGAGAAGCCCCCGGAGCGGGCGGAAACGGCGCCGAAGCCAGAAGAAGCCAACGCCTCTAAATCTCAGATCGACGAGATGGAGCGCAAGCTCAACGAGTTACAGGCGCAAATCGCCACCATGACAAAGCCCGCCCGGTAACGCGCCAGAACCTCAGGCGCGTTTTTCGAGAACCACAAAGAGCCGGAACGCCATAAGCGGCTTCAAAACAAATCCCAAAATATCTTCCAGCGCCGTGATCGCGCCGACCGCCCCCGCCGGGATCGCCGACCATGGGCGAAACCCTCCGGACAGGGGGTACGCGATGCAGCCCAACTGTTCGACATCCGCCACCCGAAGCTCCGGGAACGCCGCCTCAAACCGCGCCCGGCGCGCACGCCCCTGAAACAGTAAAGTCGGGATCGCCTGATTGGCGTCATAAGGATCCTTGTCCGGGTCCACCGCCCCCGCGATATACGGGTCCGCCCGCATATCCACCGGCTCTTCATGAAACATCTTGAAGAACAGACCGCTGATCCAGGTTACACCCGGTTCCATCATGACAATCCTGCCGCCGGGCCGCAGTACGCGCGCCGCTTCGGCAAAAAACAGGGGCGGACGTTGCACATGATGCAAGACGTCGAACATGACGATATCGTCGAAAGAACCATCGGCGAACGGCAGCCGTTGCGCGTCGCAGGTCACATCCAGCCAGTCCGTATAGAGAATGTCGCTGGAAACGACATTGTCCGAGAATTCCTTGAAATTCCCGGAGCCGCCGCCGATTTCCAGACTGCGCCCGCCATGACGCGCCGCCGCAATTTTCTCATACCACCGGGTATACAAAGCCCGTAAAACCGGCTTTGTTTTCCAGACCGTCCGGTATTCAGACGGGTCCGTCATCGCTTACAACGCCTTCAATCTGAAGAACGCGAAGACGACCATCCGAACCAGCAGCCATCCATGGGAGAACCGCGAAATTTGCGTTTCGCCATAGGTTCGGTTGGCGTATCGGATCGGCACTTCAGCGACCTTGAGGTTGAGCCGCGCGGCGCCAAATATCAGATCGAAATCACCGAACGGGTCGAAATCGCCAAAGTAGGCGCGATTGGCGGCGATGCGTTTATAGTGGCTGCGCCGCAGCACTTTTGTGCCGCACATAGTGTCGGTGTATCGCTGGTTTAACAACCAACTGAATAAATGCGAAAACATCTGGTTGGCGACCCAGTTCAGGAAGCGCATCGCCTCGTCCTCCATTGGATAGACCAGCCGCGAACCGTTGATGAACTCACCCTTGCCCGAAACCAGCGCGTCATAGAATTTTGGCAAATCCTCCGGCGGCATGGTGAGGTCGGCGTCCAGAATCATCAGCACATCGCCGCGCGCCATATCAAAGCCCTTACGCACCGCGTCGCCCTTGCCCTTCCCGTCTTGGCGGGCGGTCTTTATATCCCAGACCCCTTCGTACTTTTCACGCACCCGCTCGCATTCCTCAAACGTGCCGTCGGTGGAGTTACCCTCGACGAAAAGGATTTCAATATCTTCCGCAAAACGTGGCATCCGGGTGACAGCCTGCTCGATATTGCCCTTCTCATTCCGGCATGGGACCAGCACCGTGACGGATAAAGCTTTCTCCAGGGGCTTGGGAATGGGACGGGCGACCAGATAATTTCGCAGCGACAAACGCCGCATGATCGGCAAGGTGCCAATGAAGCGATTGATCAACGAACCAATCCCCAACAGGCGCATCGGCGCCAGTAACCGCCACTCCCGTTTGATAATGTCGAAATCCGCCAGATGCAGAAGGTTTGCGATATCGCCAGTCGACAGCCAGTTCAAGGACGGTTGGCGCATTTTCATGCCAAAGGTTTCCGCCATCGANAAAATAGGTTCCCAGTACCGCGAAAAATAGCTGATGACGATGCGNGTGTCGGGCGTACAAAGCCGATGCANNCGCCGCAATGTCTCCTCGCAATCCTCCAGNTATCCAATCGTGTCGGACAGGAGAATGACGTCGAAGGGACCTTCCAGCGTCGACAGCCCTTCCAGNTCCTCGATATCNCCCGTGATGAAATCAAACTCCGGAAAGCGATCGCGCGCAATCNCCACCATCGCCGGGGAAACATCCACGCCCACGCCGAGCGACGGCTTCAACGCCGACAATTGATCGCCGGCGCCGCACCCCAGATCCAGAACCCGCAAACCTTCGGGTATCAGAAACCGCAGATACCGATAATGATCCTGATAGTAAAAGTCGTTGCGCCGCAGCCATTTTTCGCGCTCCGGCGCAATAGCGTCCATCCACGCGACCATTTTGGTTTTTCGCGTGGATCGATTGGATCCTGTATCTGTCATCTTGAGCGCCTCATTTATTTTGGCGGTTGCGGGGACAGTTTTTCCCCACGACCACTCAACAACCAAACCAGACCGCCCGGTAATCCCGCAACGATCATCACCAATCCCAACGCCACCGACAACGCCACCGCATCGGGCGCAGAGACGCCAACATACCCCAGCGCCACAACCATGGCCCCTTCCCGCACACCCCACCCCGCGATCGAAATTGGCATTGTCGCCGCCAGAACGACTGGCGGCACAAAGGCGACGCTCTGCGCCAGAGAAAGGACGCCCCCCATGGACCATCCAATCAACCAGACCGCGACAACGATGGACAGCTGGATGCAGACGCCCACGCCAATCGCTATCGCCAAGGCCAGCGGGGCGGAGAATAAAGCCGCCGCGTCGCGCGCAACCGCCGCAATCGGCGCCGTCATCGCCCATCGATCCAGACCACCAATCCGGTAGTGACCAATAAGCACCAACACAGCGACCGCCAGGGCGCCGATCGCCACAACCGCCGCAATGCCCCATCGTGCGGGGCCTGTCGGCGCATACTCGAAAATCTGCGGCAGACTGAACAACACAATCAACAACAAGCCGGACAATCCACAAACCCTGTCCAAAACAAGGCTCGACGTTGCGCGGACAAGCGTTTCACCGGAGCGAAACAAATAATAAATCCGCACCGCATCACCGCCCATTGTCGATGGCAGGGTCTGGCTAAAAAACGCGCCAATCCAGGACAACCGGATTGTCTGGCTGAAAGAGAGCGCTATTGAAATACCCTTGTTGACCGCCCACCACCGCACAATCAGCAAACTATAAGAGACGATGACCGCAAGCACCGCCAGCGAGAGCAAGCCAACATCCAGCCCTTGCAATCGCGCAAACACTGCGTCCCAGCCGATGCGCCCGACCAGCCACCAGATTAGCCCCGCTGTGAATGCCGCCTTGACGAAAAGAAAGGACCACTGTTTCACTGAAATTCGCCTGCTAATCGTCCACGCCAATCGGCGATTCGAATGGCGGCTACTTACCAGATTCGCAGGGGCGCTTTCAAGGTTTCGCCGCAACCGAAAGGCGTAATGGACTAAATCCGGCGAAAGATTTGACGGCGTTTCCCGCGCCGCTTGTCACAGTATTGGCGCTGGCGTTCGCCATGGCGGCGGGGGCGTTTCACAAATACGTCGCGATCAGATGGATCGACCCCGTACATTCGCTGACCTGAACCCTCCCCTTTGAAGCCCTTATTGCGGCGATAGCAGCCCGACCAACGTCTTTATATTCGACTGCTTGTCGAGATCCATGACGCAGTCGAACAATTGCGCCGCGCCGTCGGCGCCAATTCGCGTTTCCGCCAGTCGATGAAATTTCTTGATGACCTCATCGCGCGTCAACGGGTCGGCTGGGCTGCCTTTGGCGTGCGTGCGCTCCACCTTCAGATTTCGGCCATCCTTGGTCGACAAATTGACCCGAACCGTATGACGACCCGGCCCGCCAAGCGCGTCCAACGCCGCCGTTGGGGTTACGGAAACCTTTTTGGCTAACGCAATAACCTCGGAATCATGAGTGTTCGACGCCGAATATTGATCGATGAAAGCCTCGCCATCCAACAATGTAACTGCGGCGGCGTACCGCAAGTTCATTTGCGCGCTGGTCAGGCTACCCGGTTCATAGGGGAACCCGACATGTAAATAAGTAACGGTGGTCGCCTCCACATCTATGCGCGCAACGTCATGCGCCGTCACGCCATGTTCCGCCTTCAACGCCTTGATCGCATCAATCGTGGTATGAGTGCTGCCGCAAGCGGAATAGCATTTAAACCCGATCTTCGCGGTTTCAAA
>JAESSL010000006.1 GCA_016764135.1 Alphaproteobacteria bacterium | reverse complement strand
GCTTCGACCATTTCCTTCTTCGCGCGGCTGGCTTCGCGTTCGCCCTGCTGCACGGTTTGCACAATGCGGCGGAATTCCGGCAACGGCATGCTGGCCGACGTCGCGATCTCGACAACGTTGGAGCGCAGTTCCTTGATTTCGTCGCGATGCTTCTTCGCAAATTCCTTCCAGCCCTTCGCCTTGACCCGCGAGACGGCGTTGAGCCAATGCGGGTCCAGCTCGTGGCCATAATGGCGTTTGAGGAAGTCGTCGCGTTTAACGCCCGTGCTCATGGCGAGGCGCAGCAACCGGCCTTCAAGGCCCGTCAACTTTTTACTGAACGCGTAGAGCTGATGGACCAGCTGTTCGATGCGCGCATTGTTCAGGCGGATGGAGTCCATATGTTCCAGCAAATCCACGCGGTGCTTTTCGTAGGTCCGCTCGGTCGACTTGGAAACCTCTTCGCCTTTTTGCTGGGCGACGATCCGTCGTTCCTGAGCCTTGTGCAACTTCATATACGTCGACGCAATCGCTTCGAATTTTTCGAGGATTTCGTCTTTCAGCAAAAGCTCCATCGCCGCCAAGGACAACGTGGCCTCTTCGTCGTCTTCATCGTCATCGTCGTCGTTTTCGGTATCGCCATCGGCTTTTTCAGTGTCGCCATCGGCTTTTTCGGCGTCGCCATCGGCTTTTTCGGCGTCGCCGTCTTCCGCATCGTCGGCAAGTTGCTCTTCGCCATCCACGTTTTCGGTATCTTCGGCCGTTTCAGCGTCATCTGCTTTTTCGGCGTCTTCAGCCGTTTCGGCGGGTTTTGCGGCCTCGCCGGTCTCGGCGCTTTCAGTATTTTCGCCGGTTCCTTTGTTCTCGCCGTTTTCAGACGATGCGCCTCCAGACGGCGCGACTTCAGACGGCGCGACGGGGGGTTTCGCGGATTCCGGGCCGCCGTTATAGGTGGCGTCCAGATCGATAACGTCGCGAAGCAGCATATTTTCTTCGACCAGCTGATCGTGCCACATGGTGATGGCCTGCATCGTCAACGGGCTTTCACAAAGCGAGCCGATCATCTTTTCCCGACCGGCTTCAATTCGCTTCGCAATGGCGATTTCACCTTCGCGGGACAACAACTCAACGCTGCCCATCTCGCGCAAATACATGCGAACAGGGTCATCGGTCCGACCAATTTCGTCATCGTTCAGATTACCGGCGACCGGTTGCGGCTCTTCGCTGGCGGCGGTCGTAGCGGCGGCGGCGGGCTTTTCCGCGACGTCATCCGCTTCTTCGCCATCAATGACGTTGATGCCCATTTCAGAGAGCATCGTCATCGTGTCTTCGATTTGTTCCGAGGAAACCTGATCCTGGGGCAGGATGCTGTTCAACTCGTCAATCGTGATGTAGCCGCGTTCCTTACCCTTCGCGAGCAGTTTTTTNACATCCTGCACTGCGCCGTCCATGAGTGGCCCGTCAGGCGCGCCTGNNTCACGTTCCTGGGTAACTTTCGCCGTTGCTGCTTTGGTAGCCATACAGTTGCGTCCCCGCTCTGATTTCAGTCATCGCCATCTTTGGCGCTGATGCTGCACCGGACATTCCGGCATTCGATATGACCGGGCCGATATTACCCGGCNAAAAATATCCGNCCNAACTTAACCGACCTCAACATCGCCCATATCTGCAAGGCGACGGCCGTTTTCAATTGCTTCCTGGCCCGCTGCGAANAGTCTGCCNTCATCCGTCGANGACCGGCCTAAATTCCGCAGTTCTTCTTGTTGTCGTTCAAACACCACGCGGCCCAACAATTCCTCAACGCCTCGTCGCGCNTCTTCCGCCGACACGCCTGGTCGCGAAAACGGCGCCAACTGGTAGACCTGATCGCTCAGGACCCCATNNAACACGCCCGCAACGTCGCCAATTTCGAAATGGGCCTTAACCGCCGCAAGATCAAGGTCCCAATTNGTAGAAAAGACGTTTTGAAGTTGCTGACGCAACTTGTCAAGGTCCGGATCAAATTCAAACCCCACCANNGCCTCGTCAATATCATCGCGCAGGCCGGGTTGATTGATCATCGCCGCCAGCAGCGCCTGTTGGCGTCGACGGGCACCGCGCAAGGGCGCCGTACGCGCCAGAACATGGCCGCCGCTGTTCCCTTCGGCCTCCGGACCCGTGTTTCGACCCTGCCCCCGGAACGCCCCGCCTCCGCCGTTCGCCCGGTTTCCAGACCCTCTATTATTACGCCCCGGATTATTGCGCCCCGATTTATTGCGCCCGGGCCGAAACGCCGCCCAGAGGCGATCCTTGAACATGGTCCGGTAGTGGCCCTGCACCGATTCGTCTGTGATTTCGCGTACGCGGGCGTTCAGGCGCGATTCCAGATCGGCGCGGCGTTCCGGCGTATCCACAGGCTTGGCGCCCGATTCCATCTCCCACAATAAATCCGAAAGGGGCCGCGCGCTTTCAATGACCCGCCGCATGGCGGCTGGGCCTTCCGCCGCAATCAGACTATCCGGGTCTTCGCCTGCGGGCAGAACTGCAAACCGCAGGGATTTGCCCGGTTTCAACTCCGGCAAGGCGCGCGTGGCGGCGCGGGCGGCGGCGCGCTGTCCAGCGGCGTCGCCGTCCAGACACATCACCGGCTCCGCCGTCATGCGCCACATTTCACGAAACTGGTCTTCCGTCACCGCGGTGCCCAACGGGGCCACGGCGGCTTTCATGCCCGCACGCGCCAATGCAATGACGTCCATATACCCTTCGGCGACCACCAGATCACCGCCGTCTTTGCTGATCGCCTCGCTGGCGGCGGCCGCATTATAAAGCGAGCGGCCTTTATCGAAGAGCGGCGTATCGGGAGAATTTATATATTTTGCGGCCTTGGCGTCGCCCATAATGCGCCCGCCAAAGGCGATAACCCGATCGCGCTTATCGGAAATCGGAAACATGACCCGGTCGCGAAAAAAGGGATACGGCGCGCGCCCGTCATCGGGCTTACGCATCAAGCCCGCCTCCAGCAACGGCCCTATTTCAATATTCTGCGCGCGCATGGCGGCTTCCAGCCCACCACCCTGGGGCGCAAAGCCCAATCGAAACTGTTTGATGGTCGCATCATCGAGGCCACGCCCGCGCAGATACGCCAGCGCCTCGCGCCCCGCGACGTCATACAAGCGGTCCTGATGCCACTGACAGGCGGCCTCCACCACATCATACAGGCTGGCGCGGCGTTGCGTGCGTTCGCGCTCTTCGGGCGATTCAACGGGAACCTCGATCCCCGCGTCGCCCGCCAGACGCTCCACGGTTTCGGGAAAGCTCGTCCCCTCACTGTTCATGACGAAGGAAATTATGTCGCCATGCGCCCCGCACCCGAAGCAATGATAGAAGCCTTTTTCTTCATTGACGGTGAAAGAGGGGGATTTTTCGTTGTGAAACGGGCATAGCCCCGTGTGCTCGCGCCCCTTGCGGGTCAACTTCACGCGCTTCGAGATCGTATCGACAAGGCCGACGCGAGCGCGAATGTCATCAAGAAACCGGGGCGGAAAGGACATGGCGTTAAAGCGTCACTTTTAAGTCATCGCGGGAAAGGGGCACCCTGAGTATACGCTATTTGGACGCTTAATCGAAGCTCGTTCTCAGGAAAGCGCCTTTTTCGCGATTGATCCGGCTTTGCCAAAGTCCATCTGGCCCGCATGACGCTTGCGCAATTCACCCATGACCCGCCCCATATCCTTGAGGCTTGTCGCGCTCAAATCAGCCATGACCGCCGTAACCGCGCCTTCCAGATCATCGTCGGAAAGCTGCGTTGGCAGGAACCCCTCGATGATGACGATTTCCTGCGCTTCCTTCGCCGCCAGCTCGGGGCGGTCGCCCTTATCAAACATCACGATGCTTTCGCGCCGCTGCTTGATCATCGTCTGCAGCATGGAGACGATTTCAGCATCGCTCACTTCCTCGGCGTTATCCCTGGTTCGCGCCGCGATGTCGCGATCCTTCAACGCCGCCAGAATAAGCCGCAACGTCGACACCGCGTGCTTATCCTTGGCGCGCATCGATGTAATTAATGACTCTTTCAGCGCTTTTCGCACAATCCCCACCCCTAACAATTAGTCCCGATTCGCATCCACAAACCGCATTCAACACGGATTAGATCAAAACGCCACTCTAAAACATGCTCAAGGTTAAAATTAAAAAAATTTATAACCGGCTGTTTTTACTCTGTTTTTTTAAGGTAAAAAACTTGACGCGACGCCGCCTTTTGCTTAAAAAACGGCCAATTTGCGCGCTGCGGTCAATATTATTGGCAATATTTTAACAATCAGCCCCTTATTGTCGCAAAACTCCGACGCAACGCGCTTAATCCGGCCTATGTCCCTGATCGATACATCGACGGGACTCTGACCGATACATCGAAGGCGATATTCGCATGCCCGACCAAAATTCGAACCTCACCGCCGCGCCCAAGGGCAAAACGGCGGTGCTGGTTCTTGCTGACGGAACCTTGCTGTGGGGCGCGGGCGTCGGCGCCGTCGGCCATTCACGCGGCGAAGTTTGTTTCAACACCTCGATTACGGGCTATCAGGAAATCCTGACCGATCCCTCCTACGCAGGACAGATCATATCCTTCACCTTCCCCCATATCGGCAATGTCGGCGCCAATGACGATGATATGGAGACGACAACGCCCGCCGCACGCGGGTTGGTGCTGCGCGCGGATATCACGGAACCCTCGAATTTTCGCGCCGCCCAGCATCTGGACCCCTGGCTGAAGGCGCGCGGCCTTATCGGCGTCTCCGGGATCGACACCCGCCGATTGACCCGTCGCATCCGCGATCTGGGCGCACCGCACGGAATTGTGGCGCACGCGCCGGATGGAATGTTTGATATCCCGGCGCTGATCGCCGAAGCGGCCGAATGGCCCGGCCTGACCGGGCTTGATCTGGCGAAGACAGTGAGTTGCACACAAAGCTACACCTGGAATGAAACCACCTGGGCGCTGGGCGAAGGCTACGGCGCGCTGAAGGCGGATGACGCCCGGTTCCACG
>JAESSL010000005.1 GCA_016764135.1 Alphaproteobacteria bacterium | reverse complement strand
TGCTCTTCCGATCTCAACTTTTATCGATCACACGCTCTTTTGTGGCATCCAGCGCCGCTGCATAGCGTGTATTGCAACCTACAATTTGCAACGAAGCGTCCCGCCACCACACCGCCAGCGGTAGGAGGTCCAGCATGGTTTGTAGATCAGCGGCCGCACGGGTTTTGGCGCTCAACGCCNNNGACAAATCNGCNTGGGACGTNGNGTCGGCNATCCATAAAACGCAANCCNGGCCCTCNTGGCGGCCNGCGANNNCCAAAANGCGCGCGTCAANCGTNTGGAAGGTTCCGTCGAAGGGCGNGCCGNTTTCNCGNAGNCNCNTCAACGCCGCCANCAANNNTNNNCGNTCTTTNGGATCAAAGCGNNGCGNAATNNTCTCGAACGGGTCGCCNTGANAAACGTCGCGNTTNAGGCCGACNAATTCNAAACCNCGCACAGAGCCTGAAAGTTGATGCTCCNCGCCATGGCGCCAATACAAACACCCGTTTGGCGAGGCTTCCAAAATNNCATTGGTTCGCGCTTCGGACGCGCTCAACGCNNNGCGGCAAGCCNTGAGCTGNCGCAACAAAAAACCGCTCCAGACCANTGCGGCCAGAAGCGGTATCNCNAACCCGAGGCTAACGGAAATCATCGCNTTGTCAGCCAACGCCCATGCGTGCGTCGGCGTNACNGCCAACGCAGCCCCGATAACGGCGCCNANGCCCCGAACGGATCCAGACGNCCATCGCAGACGCCAANGTTTGTTTATCGTAAAGCGCTTGTCCACCGCTCAAGTTTAGGCCGGTCGGCAANANCGAACAAGCGTTCGCCCNCGCCGACCGATAANGCCTAGTAGCGGTAATGTTCCGGCTTAAAGGGACCAGCCTTGTCCAAATTCAGATAGCTGGCTTGTTCGGTGGTCAACGTCGTCATTTTCACGCCGAGACGATCGAGATGAAGCATAGCTACTTTTTCATCCAGATGCTTGGGCAGAACAAAGACTTCNTTGGCGTAGTTCTTATGNTTTTCCCACAATTCNATCTGCGCCAGAACCTGATTGGTAAAGGATGCGGACATNACGAAACTGGGNTGCCCCGTGGCGCAGCCCAAATTCACCAANCGTCCTTCGGCCAGCACCAGCAGTCGCTTGCCNTCGGGNAANACNACTTCGTCCACCTGNGGCTTCACGTTTTCCCAAGTATAATTCCGCAAGGCTTCAATTTGNATTTCAGAATCGAAATGCCCGATATTACAGACAATCGCCCGGTCTTTCATCTCGCGCATGTGGTTTAGCGTAATGACGTCGATATTNCCGGTCGTCGTNACGAAGATGTCGCCAATGGATACCGCTTCTTCCATCGTGGTGACTTCATAACCTTCCATCGAGGCCTGAAGCGCGCANATCGGATCAATTTCCGTCACCAGCACNCGGGCGCCCTGATTGCGCAAGCTGGCCGCCGAGCCTTTACCAACATCGCCAAANCCTGCAACGACGCAGATTTTGCCCGCAATCATCACGTCAGTGGCGCGTTTGATGCCGTCGACCAGGCTTTCGCGACAGCCATACAGATTATCAAATTTGGACTTGGTAACNGAATCGTTCACNTTNATCGCGGGAACCTTCAACGCNCCTTCTTTCGCCATTTCATAGAGACGGTGCACNCCNGTCGTTGTTTCCTCGGACAAGCCNCGGACATCTTTCAGAAGGTCAGGATATTTTTCATGCATGATCTGCGTTAAATCGCCGCCATCATCGAGAATCAAATTGGGCCGCCAACCATCCGGACCTTCAATGGTTNGTTCAATGCACNACCATAANTCCTCGTCGGTTTCCCCCTTCCAGGCGAANACNGGAACGCCGGTCACAGCGATCGCCGCAGCGGCCTGATCCTGCGTGGAGAAAATGTTGCACGACGACCAGCGCACTTCAGCGCCNAGCGCNGTCAGCGTCTCAATGAGCACTGCTGTCTGAATTGTCATGTGCAGGCAACCGGCGATNCGCGCGCCTTTNAGCGTCTGCGCCTCGCCAAATTCCGCCCGCAACGCCATCAACCCCGGCATTTCGGTTTCTGCAATGGCGATTTCTTTCCGGCCCCACTCTGCGAGGCTGATGTCAGCGACTTTAAAGTCGTCGGTATTTTCTGTCGTCATGGGTTTTCTCCATTCATCGTTGCGTCATGGGCGCACTATTCTAGAGGCGATATATCAAGCTACAGGNGCAGCNGCAAGTATTATATAAATAAATCTTTATGTNTTTATGCGANANNNAANNNCNCNCNAAATCAAGCGAGCGNGTTAAAATCGTCGAGCANTGTCGCGATACGNCCGGAATCAATCTGNTCCATTATAATTTGNGCCCGCATGGTCGCAGCCGTCAGGTCGATATTTCGGACGCGTTGTTTCACTTTNGGCAGGCTCGGCGCGGACATGGACAGATCCCGTACNCCCAACCCCAGCAACAGNGCNACATAGCGAGGNTCGCCCGCCATTTCGCCGCANACGCTGACCGGAATGCGCGCGCGCAACGCGGCCTGCGTCGTAAATTGTATCAAGCGCAATANCGCCGGATGCAGCGGGTTAAAAAGATGCGCNACCTGTTCATCNGCGCGATCAATCGCCAGCGTATACATAATCAGATCATTCGTGCCGATTGCAAAAAAGTCGCTGACGGTCGCCAAGGCGTCCGCAGCCAGAGCGGCGGCGGGAACCTCGATCATGANGCCGACNGGCGGCAATGGATCCGCNATTTTGACCTTTTTACGTTTCAATCGNCGGGCGACGGCTTTCAGNCANTCGCGCACNTGNCGTACTTCACTGACATTCGAAATCATCGGCAATANAATCCGCACCGGCCCGTGCGCGCTTGCGCGGAGAATCGCCGCCAGCTGGGTTTCCAGCAATTTTCGNTGCTTNAACGACAACCGGATTGCGCGCAACCCCAGCGCCGGNTTCTCCGACGGGGTCAGATGCTGTGAAAGNGACGANGCGAGNTTATCTCCGCCAANATCCAGCGTGCGGATGGTGACCGACTTTCCCCCCATGCCTTTTACGATTTCACGCAACACGTCATATTGTTCGATNTCATTGGGNGCGNTTTTCCGGTTCATGAACATGAACTCNGTGCGCAAAAGGCCAATGCCGCGGGCGCCATTTTCCAGCGCAGACTTTACTTCCAAGGGCAAATCGATATTCGCCGACAGTTCAATGGCGGTGTCATCGCGCGTNACNGCCGGCGTTTTCCGCATCCCGATGAACCGCTGGCGTTCACGAAGAAGGTCCGTCCGGCTTCGTTCATATGCNGCCAGGGTNGCNGCACTGGGATTGATGACGACGCGGCCAGCGCCGCCGTCAATAATGACCACGCCGTTATCCGCACCAATCCCCACCTCCGCAGCGTCCAGCCCGCTAGCGCCGAGCCCAGCCGCATTGAGGTCGTTCAATAAATCGGACACGCCGACCACAGCCGGAATCCCGAGCGACCGGGCGACAATGGCGGTGTGACCTTCGGCGCCGCCAGACACCGTCGCAAATCCGGCGACGCGCTGAGGGTCCATCAAAGCGGTGTCGGCGGGGCTCAGCTCTTCGGAAAACAGGACGCTGCCCG
>JAESSL010000004.1 GCA_016764135.1 Alphaproteobacteria bacterium | reverse complement strand
TCAACAAATACGACAGGAGTTCCATCATGGCGAAGAACGACAAGGTCATTATCAGCTGCGCCATTACCGGCGCCATTCACACGCCCTCCATGTCGGATGCGCTGCCGATTACGCCGGATGAAATCGCCACGCAAAGCATCGCCGCCGCCGAGGCGGGCGCCGCGATCATCCACCTGCATGCGCGCGATCCTAAAACCGGGGAGCCGACGCCCGATCCCGACGTGTTCATGGAATTCCTGCCCCGGATCAAACAGAACACCGATGCCGTGATTAACATCACCACCGGCGGTGGGCTGAATATGTCGCTGGAAGAGCGACTGGCGGCGCCGCTGCGCGCGAACCCGGAGATGTGCTCGCTCAATATGGGCTCGATGAATTTTGGCATCTATCCCGCCGCCGACAAGGTCAGCACGTGGAAGCATGACTGGGAGGAGCCCTATCTGCGCGGCACGGATGATTTCATCTTCCGCAACACCTTCCGCGATATTGAGCGCATTCTGAAAATTCTGGGCGAGGAGCACGGCACGCGCTTTGAGCATGAGTGCTACGATCTTGGCCATCTGTATAATGTCGCGCATTTCGTCGACCGGGGCTTGCTGAAGCCGCCATTTTTCATTCAATCGATCTTCGGCATTCTGGGCGGCATCGGCGCCGATCTGGATAATGTGATGTTCATGAAGCGTACCGCGGACCGTCTGTTTGGCGATGATTATGTCTGGTCGGTGCTGGCGGCGGGGCGTCATCAAATGTCGTTTGTTACCCAAGCCGCCTTGCTGGGCGGCAGCGTGCGCGTCGGGCTCGAAGACAGCCTTTATCTGGCGAAGGGCAAAATGGCGCAGACCAATGCCGAACAGGTCACCAAGATTCGCCGCATCATGGAAGATCTGTCGCTCGATATCGCCACGCCGGACGAGGCCCGTGAAATGCTGGCGCTGAAAGGCGGCGACGACGTTGGGTTTTAGGACGCCGACTTTCAAACGGGTCTTTTCCGGACGGGAGATGCGGAACGATCATGTCGGGACGCACTAAACCCTGGCAGGCGCGACTCAGTTTGCTGACCATGGCCCATGCGCTGGGGTCGTTGCACAGCGTCTCGGTTTTGGCGTTGGGCCCGATCATTCGGCCCGAGCTGGATCTATCCTTCGCCCAGTTCGGCCTGCTTATGACCGCCTATAGCACTGGGCAGGTGACCGGCGCCATTCCATCCGGCATCTTGGTGGACAAGGTCGGCGTCGGGCGCGCGCTTATCATCTCGCACTTCATTCTCGCATTTGCGGGCGCGGTCCTTTACGCCTCAACCGGATTCGCCATGGCGCTGTTCGCCCTGCTGATGATGGGATGGGGGTATTCGATCATGAATCCCGCTACGGCGCGCGGCGTGCTGGACTGGTTTCCACAATCACGACGCGCCACGGCGATGGGCGTCAAGCAGACCGGCGTACCCCTTGGCGGGGTGCTCGCGGCGGGGACGTTGGCGCTAGCGGTCTTTGTGGATTGGCGGATCATCATGCTCGTCATTTCCGTCTTAACGTTGATGGGTGGCGTTTTATGTCTCTATCTGAACGAACCGAATCCAGAACCAGAGGCGCCATCGGACGGGCAATTGGCCGGGCATTCGGACAAGCGGGCGAAGCCGGGCGTGCTCGCGGGCGTCTTCGAGCTCGCCAAGGACCGNAANTTCATGATGCTGGCGACCTCCAGCGGCATTTTNAACGTCGGCCAGTATAATTTTTTCACCTATCTGACCCTGTTCATGCGCGAAGCGGCGCAGGCCACGCAGGAAACCGCCAGCGTCGTGCTGGGCNTCGCGCAGGCCGCCAGCGCGTTTGGCCGCATTGGCTGGGGCTATATCGCCGANACCCTGTNTCGAGGNCGCCGAAAAACCCTGTCNCTGTTGATTTGCGGCGCCGCGTCGATCTTCCTCGCGACAATGGCGGTTGTCGGGCCGAACTGGGGCGTTATGATTGGCATGGCGCTCGCCATTCTTCTGGGGCTGACCATTGCNGCCTACGCCTCGATCNTGCAAACCGTCGCNGTTGAATCCGTACCCCGCTCACGGTCGGGNTCGGCTATCGGCTGCATGATGATCGGTACNTCGGTNGGNGCGATGGTCGGGCCGCCCTTGTTTGGCGCGGCGGTCGATCTGACCGGGATGTTCGCCAGTGGATGGGTGATGACCGCAATCATCGTNGCCAGTGGCGTGGTGATTTTAAAGTTTTGTTTCCGCGAACAGTCCGCGCCTGTCTAGAGGCGACGTCCTGTTTGTCCTCAAGCCCTGAGAGTTGGGGGCCTGCACAGGCGTTCGCGCATATTGTTCACCGCCCGTCCTTGGGCGATACTGAGATAGAAAAATTGGGGAGATTATCATGAAAATCAAAGACGTAAAAATTACGCTGTTGACGATTCCGTTCGTCGAACAACCGGCGTTGCAGGCGGGGTATTCCCGCGACCGCGATATATTGGTTCTGGAGATTGAAACCGAATCCGGCATCGTTGGCATGGGCTATCAGCTCTACCTGCGCGAAGGGTTCCGCACGACCAAGGCGTGCCTCGAAGAAATCATGATTCCGCGCATTCTCGGTCGCGACGCGACGGAGGTTGAAGGTATCTGGCGTGATTTGTGGAAATCGACTCTGGCGGACGGCCGGGGCGGCGCGCAAATGTTGGCGTTGTCGGTCATCGACGTCGCCTTGTGGGATGCGGTGGGGAAAAAGGCCAACATGCCGTTGCATCGTTTGTGGGGGCATTATCACAACGAAGTGCCGGTCTATGGCTCTGGCGTGTGGCGCGGCCTTGGCGGCGACGGCATGGTCGAGAAGGCCCAGCGCTTTATGGATGAAGGCTTCTCCGCGATCAAAATGCAGGTGGGCCATACCTGGACCGATGCGCAAGATCTGGACAATGTGCGCCGCGTTCGCGACGTGGTGGGCCCGGATGTGGACATCATGGTCGACGTCAACATGGCGTGGACGGCGGACAAGGCCATCATTATGGGGCGGAAGCTGGAAGAATACGGCATCTACTGGTTGGAAGAACCGGTCATGCCCGATGATTTTGCGGGCTATTTCCGCATTGCCGATGCGCTGGACACGCGGATTGTCGGCGGCGAAAGCCACTTCACCCGGTTTGATCTGAAGCCGTTTTTCGAGAATCCGAAAATTCCGATCCTGCAGCCGGACGTCGTGCGCTGCGGCTTGACGGATTTGCGCAAGATCGCCGCCATCGCCGATACCTGGGGCATGATGATTGCGCCGCATCTGTATCCGGAATTGATGATTCACCTGATGGCCTCAATCCCCAACGGATTGATTATCGAGGATATGGGCATGATGGCTGATGTCTGGGTGAGGTGTCCAAAACCGGTCAACGGCATGATGATCGCGCCGGAAACGCCGGGGCATGGGTTGGAATTCAAACCTGAAATCATGATCGACTGCGCGGTCGGCTAATCCCCGCGCGCTTAATTTTCTTTTATCTGGAGACGGACAGCACACCATGACGGAAATTCAATTCGGCTTAATGACGCGCGGACAATTCGAAGCGAAGGACGACATTCGCGTTCGGTTCACCGAGTTGATGGAACAGGCGCGCATGGCCGACAAATGGGGGTTTGCGAGCCTGACCAAGGGGTCCCATTACAGTGGCGCCCCCTTGCAGGACTTCCAGCAAATTCCCTATCTGTCGCGGATGATGGCGGAGGCCCCCAATTTGCGGTTGAACGCCGGGATCGTGTTGCTGTCCTTGCACAAACCAATGGATATGGCGGAGCAATTCGCCACCATGGACGTGATGTCGAACGGGCGCATGATTTTTGGCGCCGCGCTCGGGTATCGTGAAGTGGAGTTCAAGGCGTTTGGCACCACGCAAAAGGAGCGGGTGCAGCGCTTTGAAGAAAACCTGATCGCCATCAAGCGGCTTTGGACCGAAGACAAGGTCGATATGGTGGGCTCGCATTTTGAGTTGATGGGCGCGTCCTGTCCGACCAAGCCGTTGCAAAAACCCACGCCGCCCATCTGGATTGGCGCCAATGCGGACCCGGCCATTCGCCGCGCCGCAAAGTTGGGCGATTGCTGGTATATGAACCCGCATAACCGGATCGATACGATCGAACGCCAGTTGGAAATTTATAAACGCGCGCTGGACGAATATGGCAAACCATTCCCCACGGAGCTGCCGATCCGTCGGGAAGTCTTTGTTGCGCCGACCCGCGAAGAAGCATTCCGCGTCGCGCAGCCCTACTTGTCGCTGAAATATAAAATCTATCACGAATGGGGGCAGGACAAAGCGATGCCGGAAGGCGACAATGATCTGGGCTTGGCGTTTGACGAATTGCAACGAGACCGTTTTCTGATCGGGTCTCCCGATGACGTAACGGAGCAGGTCGTCGATCTGCATAAACGCACGGGCGCAAACCATATCATCGCCAGCATGCAATGGCCGGGCATGGCGCAGAATCAGACCCTCGACGCGATGCAGTTGTTGTCTGAGACAGTCTTCCCCCAAGTGCGTCAGGCACTTTAAATGAATCAAGTGCGTCAGGCGCTTTAGCTCAAAATATTTGTGAATAAGGAAAACACGTGGCGAAAATGAAATATGGCATCGGCATGCGGACGCAATATGCAGCGGATGCGGATATGGGCGTTGGCTTTGAAGAACAGATGGAGCAGGCGCGCCTCGCCGATGCGCTGGGCTACGATATTTTGATGAAAAGCTCGCATCTGGCGGGTTATCCGTTGCAGGAGTTTCAGCAACTGCCGTTTCTGGCGCGCGTCATGTCGGAGGCGCCGAATATGCGGCTCGTCACCGGGG
>JAESSL010000003.1 GCA_016764135.1 Alphaproteobacteria bacterium | reverse complement strand
TATTCGCGATATGGTGGTGAAGCGGCAAATCAGCATGGGCGACCCCATCAATAAATCGAAAATTTTCAAACGCGGCGAAGCGGGCTTCCTCTCCGGTATTTTAAAAGCCGGCATGCGGGCCGCTACGATTGCGGTGACGCCAGCCTCTGCGGCGTCCGGGTTTATCCTGCCGGGCGATTTTGTCGATATCATATTGACCCATGACGCGGCGAAAACGATATTTTGCCAATCTTGCGTTGCGGGCGAAGTCGTCGCCCGAAAATTACTGGCGAAAAATTCACCTCTAATAATGGTGCGCTATATCAGTGAAAATATCCTGAGTAACATCCGCGTCCTGGCGCTGGACCAAAAGCTGGATGATTTTGACGCGACGGCGATCATGGCGCAGCGGGTGACGTTGGAGGTAACGCGGAAACAGGCGGAAAAACTGGTTACGGCTGCGGCGATGGGCGATTTGTCCCTGGCGTTGCGCAGCCTGACGCCAAGCGAGGCGGAGCAAGAGCCTTTCGCCTTTACGTCCGATGTCGAGGTAAGTCCTTTGTTGAGTAATATTGATCAGGTTTTGAGCGAAAGACGGAAAGTTATCTCGGGCCGAAAACAGGCGTCCCGAGCGCCCGCAGCGGCGGCGCCTGTTCGGACGTTTACCCGGCGCGCCGGCGGTGGCGCTTCGCGCACCATGAAGGTGTATCGGGGACCCGATGCGACCACTCAGACNTTTGGCGCGAAATGATGGGCGCTCGCATGACATACGCAGTGTTGCTGTCGAGNTTTCTGATGGTTGGATTGTTNGTNTCGGCAAACGTCTCNCGCGCGGTCGCGGCGCCGGACATCACGGTTGAGATGCTGGACGCCAAGACNAGCNTCCTGAACGTACCNGTNAACCAGGCGCGCTCGGTGAGGTTGCCGTTCAAGGTTCGTGATGTGGTGATCGCCAATCCAGCGATTGCGGATGTCGTTGTTAAAAAGTCAGANCATGTGTTTGTTTTCGCNCGGAGCGTCGGCTCCACGATCGTTTATTTTATGGACGAATCNGGCGANATCGCTCTAAAGACCGAAGTCAGGGTTNANCTGGATACNCGGGAGATTGTAGANGCGCTGAAGACGNTGCTGCCCGACGCCGATATCAATGTNACGGCNTATCGGGACGGNGTATATTTGCGCGGCATGGTTCGCTCCGCNGATGAAGCGGCGAATGCGCAGGATATCGTTCGGCGCTTTGTNACGGCGGACGCTGATATTGTNAANATGTTGAAAATGCGTGCGGAACAGCAGGTAATCCTGAAAGTTCGCGTGGCCGAAGTCTCGCGGACCGTGCGGAAAAACCTGGCGATTGATCAACCTTTCACCNCGGGCATCGGGAATTTGACGGTNAACGCCATCAACCCTTTTGGTCTTACGGATTTTTTCTCGTCCGGCACGTTTAATCTCGGNCAGGATTTTGGATTGTTCAACTTGGGNCCCGCGACGTTTCGCGCCCTGGAAGAAAACGGANTGGCGAAAACCNTGGCGGAACCGTCTTTGACGGCGATATCGGGAGAAACCGCAAATTTNCTGGCGGGCGGCGAGTTNCCATTTCCNTCCGGGACGGATCNGAATGGCAATATCACAATTGAATTCAGGGATTTTGGCATTGCGTTGAACTTTACGCCGGTGGTGCTGGATGAAGGTCGCATCAANCTCCAGATCGCAACNGAAATCAGTAATATTTCNAATGCCAANGGTCTGACGATTATCGGCGGTAATTTCATCCCTGGCATCGCGACGCGGCGCACTGAAACAACGGTNGAACTGCCCAGNGGCGGGACNATCATGTTGTCCGGCTTGATGCAGGAGGATGGCACCAACACGGTCCGNGGGGCGCCGTANCTNATGGATATTCCGGTTCTTGGCGCNTTGTTTCGGAGTACGGCGTTTGCGCAAAANCATACTGAATTNCTGATTATCGTTACGGCGTATCTGGCGAAATCGATAGACNGTTCCGTCAAGCTGTCTNTGCCGACGGATGGCTTNCCGCCCGCCAGCGATATCGATATGTATATGCTGGGTAAGTTGCATGGAGAATATCTCGACGGCGCNCCGCCGACGACGCCGATGCCGTTATCCGGTCCCTTTGGCTATATCATGGAGTAATGAGCCATGAAGGTCGAAACAATGTTCCGAGTTAGAAGCTTGAAAATCGCCGCAGGCGCGGCGTTGATCGCAATACTTTTGGGTGGCTGCCTAAAGGAAACCCGATCCTGGGATTATCGCGTCAATAACCCGATCGTCGTCTCTAAAGAAAACGTCAGGCTCGTCGTTTCATTGCCCGTCGGCCAGTACCAATTGTCCGGCGAGGACAACGTTCGGATGAACCGATATTTGCGTGATTATATTCGTCGGGGGCGCGGGGCCTTGAACGTGAAGCTGGCGCCGTCATCCGGCGGTCCGGATTTAACCACGGCGCGCATGGGTCAGGTAAAACGTTTGTTGCGTGGCGCCGGTATACGGGAGGCCGAAATCAAAATCGTTGTGAGCGAAACATCGGATCCCGATGGCGTGTTCATGACGTATTCGGCGCATCGCGCCTCGGTGCCGTCCTGTACGAATATTGCATGGGGACCGACATTCGATGGCTCCAATTATCCGGTGAAGTCGTTTGGTTGCGCCTATCAACGAGCGTTGGGCGCCTCGATCGCCGATCCGGGCGATTTGGTCCGGGCGCGCGATTCGACGGCGAAACCAACCAATCGGGACGTTGACGTTATTCGGAATTATCGTGCGGGTCTGCCGACCGGCGCGGCGAAATCCGGCGATCAGTCAGGTATCGGATTTGGTAATACGACAGGCGGATTAGGTGGCGCGGAGGCGCAATAATCGTCACCCGATCAGGGATTTAAAACAGTTAAGGCGTATCGGTGATTTTGTACCTTTAACCGCGTATTCATAATGAGTTGGCGTAATCTGTGATTTTACGAATTAACATACAGGCGTTTTGCCTCAACGAAGACACGGTCGCAGCGATTTTGGCGCTGGCGGATGAACGGTTGTTGATCCGGTCTTCCATCAATGCAGAACTGGGCGGCTCCGTCAGGGCGTTGGAAGCGTTGGAGACTACAAAAACGCCCGATCTGATTATCGTAGAGACTGCGGCCGAGGGCGAGGCGTTGTTCGCCGAATTGGATTCGCTGGCGAATGTTTGCGAACCCGGCACGCGGGTTATTTTAATCGGTATCCAAAATGACATCGCGCTCTTCCGCGAATTGATGAAAATGGGCGTCAGCGAATACATGGTGACGCCGATTGAAACTTCGCAATTGCTGGAGGCTATCGTTCAGTCGTTCCAGGGTGACAAGACGGACCGTAGCGCCCGTATGATCGCTTCTATCGCCGCGTGTGGCGGCGCTGGCAGCAGCGAAGTCGCCTATTGCCTCGCCTCTGAACTATCGACGACCTATGACAGTGAAGTGATTATTGTCGATATGGATATCTTTTTCGGCACATCCGCATTGGCGTTTAATCTTCAACCACAACAAACCATTGTTGACGCACTGACGCAGTTCAATCGACTGGATCCAGAATTGCTGGAGCGGTTTCTGGTCGACGTAAACGATAAAATCTCCATTTTGGCGGCGCCGGCGGCGCTGACTGCGAATATTCAAATTTCCGCGGAAGCGGTTGACGCCGTTCTATCGCTGGCGCGGCAAATGACGGATTTTGTAATCGTTGATTTACCGCATCGCTGGGATCCCTGGGTGCTTGACGTTCTGGTGAACGCCGAAGAAGTCATTCTTGTGACGGAACCGGATTTGATGAATTTGCGCGATGCAAAAAATATGCTGGAGCTCTTAAGCACGAAGCGTGGAAAGAATTCGCCTGCACGCCTGGTATTCAACAAGGTTGGAAAGTCTTCAAAAACGGAACTCTCCGGCAGTAACTTCAAAAAAATGCTCAAGGTTGAGCCTGAAATCCTGATACCGTACGACCCTGGGCTTTTTGGGGCCGCGTTGAACAATGGCGAAATTCCGGTCACAATGAATGAGAAAAGCAAGGTCGCCTCGGCGATCAAGGATCTGGCGGCTTTGGTTAGTGGTAAGACCCCTGTGGAAAAGCCGAAGAAGAAGCTGTTCTCTTTTTTTAAATAGGCACGTCGAATTTTTAGGTAACAGAGATGTTTGGACGACGTAACGCGCAATCCGATACTGTCAGTAAAGCGCCGCCAACGCCGGAGCCGACACCTGCGCCTGTGGCGCCATCCACGCCGGTGAGCGTGGCGGAACCCGCGCCAGAAGCGCCGCCCGCCCCGGAACCAGCGCCGTTGCCCGAAATTGACGAAGACGCGCCGCAGGAAACCGCGCCGGATATCGACCCGGACGAACAGAAGAGAATAAACGAGCGTTTGAACGACGCTAAAGTCGCGGTGTTTTCAGATCTTCTGGAGGCGGTTGATCTCGGCGAGTTGAGCAAGTTGCTACCGGATCAAATTCGCGAAGAGATCAGCGATATGGTCGGCGAGATCATCATCATGCGGAATTTTGTTCTGGGCGTTGATGAGCAACAGCAAATCATTAATGAAATTTGCGATGACATTCTGGGGTTAGGGCCGCTAGAGCCCTTGCTGGCGCGCGACGATATCGCCGATATCATGGTGAATGGCGCCGATACGGTCTATATCGAAACCGACGGTAAAATCGAGCTGACGGACGTCAAATTTCGCGATAATGCGCAGTTGATGAACATCTGCCAACGCATCGTCACTGCAGTGGGACGGCGGGTCGATGAGGCCAGTCCCATTTGCGACGCGCGTCTTATGGATGGCTCGCGCGTTAATGTAATTGCGCCGCCGCTCGCCATTGACGGCGCTGCGCTCACGATCCGGAAATTTAAAAAAGACAAACTGCGCCTGAGGGATCTGGTCGCTTTTAAAAGCATATCGCCAGAGGCGGCGACCGTGCTCAGCATCGCGTCGCAATGCCGGTGCAATATTCTGATTTCCGGCGGCACGGGATCCGGTAAAACGACGTTGCTCAACTGTATGACGGAGTTCATCGAACCCGGCGAACGCATCATAACCTGCGAGGATGCGGCGGAGCTGCAACTACAGCAACCTCATGTTGTCCGGCTGGAAACACGCCCGCCGAACCTGGAGGGCATTGGTGAAATTACCATGCGCGACCTGGTGAAGAACTGTCTGCGGATGCGGCCTGAACGCATTATTGTCGGTGAGGTTCGCGGCCCGGAAGCGTTTGACCTTTTGCAGGCCATGAACACCGGCCATGACGGCTCCATGGGCACGGTGCACGCGAACAACCCGCGTGAAGCCATCAGCCGCGTTGAAAACATGATTGCGATGGGCGGTTTCAACCTGCCCGCAAAAGCGATGCGGGAGCAGATTGCGTCGGCCATTCATATTATTATTCAAGCGCAGCGTTTGCGCGACGGGTCTCGCCGGATCACTCATATTACCGAGGTCGTCGGTATGGAAGGCGATGTCGTTATTCTGCAAGATTTGTTTCTTTATGAGTTCATGGGAGAGGACGAGAACAACAATATTCTAGGCGAACACCGTCCCACGGGGATGCGCCCGAAATTCTGGGACAAAGCGCGCTATTACGGTCTGGAGGGGAAATTGGCCGAAGCACTGCAAATGCCGGAGAATTAAATCGATGCAGACAATGGATGGAAATATGTTGTTCGTTGTCCTCGGCGCCATCCTGATGGTGTTGACGATCGTGGGCGTGGGCGCGACCTACGCGGTCACTATACGACCGCAGATGAAATTGAAAAAAAGATTGGCCGCGATTGGCTCTTTAGAGGGTGCGCGCACCACTTCCAACGCTGCGGAAAACCGGCGTCAGCGCCGAATTCAGGAAAAGGTTAAGAAGCTTCGGAACAGAGCGAAAAGCCAAAGCTGGACCGACCAAATTCTGTTATCCATGCTTCGCGCCGGGGTTCAGGTGTCCAAAACGCGTTATCTTGTTGGATGCGCCGTGATGGGGCTGGCCTCGGCCCTCGTTTCTCTGATGTTCGGGTTGCCGGGCGTCGGCATTTTGCCAGTTGCGTTGATTGGTGCGCTTGGATTGCCAAAATTAATTTTGAAATACATGGCGTATAAACGTCAGAAAAAATTTACGAGCGACTTCGCCGATGCGGTGGATGTGGTCGTGCGCGGCATTCGCTCCGGCTTGCCCGTGAGCGAATGCATGAACATTATCGCGCGGGAATTCGACGACCCTGTGGGCGAAGAGTTTCGCATGATTATCGAGGGCGAACGCCTCGGGTTGACGCTGGAGGAAATTCTACGTCGGGGCCTGGAGCGCATGCCGACATCGGAATTCAAGTTTTTTGCAATCGTTCTGCAGATACAACGACAGACTGGCGGCAATCTGGCGGATACGCTGGGCAATCTGTCGGGCGTGCTGCGCGCGCGTAAAAACATGCGCGACAAAGTGCAAGCGCTCGCCAGTGAGGCGAAATCCTCTGCTGGCATTATCGGGTCCCTGCCGTTTTTCGTCGCGGGTATGCTGTCGATCCTGAACCCGGATTACCTGATGCTGCTGTTTACCGAAGATCTTGGCAATTACATGCTTATCGGCGGTTTGATGTGGATGAGCATCGGCATCGCGGTCATGTCCAAAATGATTAATTTTCAGGTCTGATGATGTTGGGGATTGATAACCTTGATGCGCAGACACTCGTCGTTTGGCTAGCGGCGCTTGGCGCCTTCGCCTCAATCGTCGCCGTGGGGTTGCCACTGCTTAACCGGGATTCACGCGGCTCGCGGATGAAAACGATTACGGAGCGGCGCCGGGAACTGGGGCGTCGTCAGGCGCAGGAAAACGCGCCAAAGGCGAAAGTAACGCTTCGGGACAGCGTGAAGGCCAGTCGAACGGAATTGATGAAAACAATTCTGGGTAAGCTCAACCTGACAAATCTGTTGTCGTCCGACAAACTCAAGGAACAACTCGCGCAGGCGGGATTTCGGCAACAATCCGCAGCGGTGGGTTTTGTGTTCTCCCGGGTGGTTGGCGCTATTGCGGGTCTTTGTCTGGCGTTGTTTCTGGTGTCGATCTGGAAGAATTTCCCCTACCCCTTCATGGTCAAGGTCTTGATGATTAGCGGGGGTGGGATGATCGGGTTTTTCCTGCCAAAAATCATTGTGACCAATTTGGCGCAGAAACGGCAGACCGAAATGACGGCGGCTTTTCCGGACGCCATGGATCTGATGGTAATCTGCGTTGAGGCGGGATTGTCGATTGAAAATACATTTGATCGGTTGACCGATGAAATAGCGGAATCGTCGCCGGTGCTGGCGGAGGAAATTGGTTTAGCGTCGGCGGAGCTTGCCTATTTGAGTGAGCGCCGTCAGGCGTACGAGAATTTTGCTATGCGGACTGGTCTGCCCGCAGTTAAATCGCTCTCTACGACACTGATGCAGTCCGAGTCCTACGGCACGCCCGTTGCGGTGGCGCTGAAGGTTTTGGCGAATGAAAAGCGCACGGAGCGAATGTCGATTGCGGAGAAAAAAGCGGCGGCCTTACCGGCCCAGCTTACAGTGCCGATGATTGTTTTCTTCCTGCCGGTGCTGTTTTTGGTCGTTATCGGACCCGCCGTTATTCAGATCATTAATCTGTAATATTTTACCCAGGCACTTCAGCGGCGCCTTATCCGCTGATCAGTTTGGGGCTCAGGATCGTCGTCGCGAAGTCCGGAAAGGCGAGCGATGTCGAGAACCCTGCGATTGTATTCAGAAAAAAGTAATCATGGGTGACGCCGACCAGACGGACGGTAATTAACAATGTGATTATTCCCGGCGCCTCTGGCGGGGATAATCCACTATCTTCATACCGAATTTCGAGATTTTCTAACGTAATTTCCGGCACGACTTGTTGCATCAACGCCAGGATGTCCGACATCGTCGACGCGGACGAAACCGCAGCGCCGGTACAACTTACGCCGCCGCCAGCCCCGCCCGTACAGGCGATGGATCCACCGGAAAATCCCGTCAGAGACGGCACTAACGGGCTTATGACCGCCTCGCGGGCGCCACGTCGCGTGGCTTCGCCAAGTCGGTGGTAGTCATAGCCGATCAACGACAATTCAATAATGCCAAACGTCAAAAGGGCGACAACGGGAAACAGCAGCGCGAATTCAACGGCGGCAGTTCCACAGCGGTCCCGTAAAAGCCGACGGATGCGGGAGGTCTTCACTTTAATCTCCAATATACACCTGCTGATGTGTTGCGGTTATGGTCAGTCCGTCGAGCCCTATCATATTCTTGATGCCTGGCACCATATTTGAGAAGGGCACGCTGGCGCTCATATTTATAATCGGGACGGATTCGCCGTTAATGAGAACCGATCCTATGGTAATCGTGAGTTTGGCGTCTGGGTCCGACCAGGTATCGACCAACAATGCGCCGACGCCATTAAGGGTCCCCGTTTTTACAATGTTGTCGACGTTCTGGAGACTGGTGGCGGATAGCGGAAATTCGGCGTGCGCTGCATAGAGCGCGCCTGCGCGCAGACCTTTTGTGACGGCGTTGGTTTGCACGATCATTCGGGCAATTTCGAGAATTCCAAACCCGGCGATGATCGCAACAGGAAAAAGAAGCGCAAACTCTACCGCCGCCACGCCGTTGCGGGCGCGAAACAGCGATCCCACCAAAGGAACCTTGCCGAACAGGCGGGCGAAAAAGCGTGAGGTTTTAATTAAGGAGAAAAACATTGGCGTGAAAATTTGCTGAGTTGGATTCGTTAATGGGATTGATGATTTCTCCGAACAGATCATCTTTTACGTTGGGCATGCCTTCTGTCACAAAGGTTTCGACATAGCGGCCATTGGTTGAGAATGTGCCGGAGCCTTTAACATCCTGCGCGATGCATCGGAGCACGGCGACTTGCACCACGCGGCGTTTGATATTGGTCGAGGGCGTTGAACTGGGAGCGCCGCCAGTGGGAAGGTCGGTTGCCGGCGGCGTTATGACGGTGAAACCGGCAGGCAGGGCGCCATTGATCGGGTAGCGGGTTTGTAGGCCGTTCCGCGCGTATACCTCGCCCAGTTCATACAAATATATTTGGTATCGGCTGGCGCCGGATAAATCGACTGGCAGCGAGTCTCCGGAATGTTTCGCCGACCAATATGCGTCGATGTCGTAGACGCCATTGCCAATGAAGAC
>JAESSL010000002.1 GCA_016764135.1 Alphaproteobacteria bacterium | reverse complement strand
GTGGTTCTATTCGGAGGGCGCCGCTTTTTCCCTCTTCTCCCGAATAGGCCGGTACAGAGCGTTATTACTATAGAAGACGCGCAGTTTATTGTCGTTCGCCCATCGGATGGCGTCGTTTCCCGCTCAGATTAATTTGTCGGTTTTCTCCCTTTCCCTGGTTCGTCGTGTTTCACAATCCACGGCTTGCATGCGCCAGGTCGCTATTTTGTCAAAGCGGCGCCAGATTGCTCTGACGAAGGATTTTTCAGCCTTCGTCGGCGGCAAGTCGCTGAATATATGCAGCGTGCCATATCCTATCCTTGCGGGATCATCGTCCGGGCTCCGGTAGTCGCCATCCCATACGCCGCCGGATCGCATCAGCATTCCACGCATTTCTGGCCGGTTCCCGATAACGTATCCTTCTACTGAATCCCGCCTTTCGAGCTGTGGGCGCCAATTCTCTTTAGGTACGAAGATATGGACCGAACTGGTTTTCGCCGCGTCAATGGACTTTAGCGGGACCGGCGTTGAATATTCGTTTGGCCATATCCTGTCTTCGAAAAACAGTATGTTTGGGTAATTCGCCCGGAGCGTGGCGGAGAAGGCGGCTTCGTCGGCGCGTGTGAAAAACGTATATCTGGCCCAGGGCATGTTTTCTCCTTTGTTGAGCCTAGTTTGAACCCTAGCCGATTACTTTAGTGATCACACTCGTCTGGATAAAATGTATGGGCTCTTGCGAATGGTGCTCTATCAATTGATTTCGCGAGATTATCCAGTATTCCAATACATTCAATCACGATAACGCGACGCGGCCATTACCGTATTAAAATTAGTCCGGTGCGCCCAGCCAATCATAAAGTATTTTTCCCAAAACTGGTTTCACGCGATGCTTATACTCGTTTACATCCATTCCGGGCCGAAGCTTTGGCAAGGTCGCTGCAGAATCCCGTAGGTCTCCGTTGTGTCGCAATTTTAACAACTGCCGCCGGGACATGTTTGGTTGGCCTTTCTCGGGGGCGGCCAAAACAAATCCTGATAAAAATTCAAGTTCGAGCTTTCGTCGCGTGCATCGCGGTCAAAACTTTGATATACGCCGCCGATGCACCTTAGAAACTGGCAACAAGAAATAATCGACCAATATCCGTCGATTATTAGCAAACACCGTCGATTCATCCTCAAAGCGCCGACTGGCGCGGGTAAAACCGTGCTCGCCAGCGAAATTGTCGAGCGATTCTACAAAGATAAAAAAATTATTGTGCTGTGCCACCGGTTGGTGCTGCTGGAGCAACTCGAGAGGGCGCTCAGTAAAAAGCATACAGTCCGAAAATTGACGGTGTCCGATTCAGGTCCCGCTTTTGAGGGGTATTACATTCTGCTGTCGACGAATATGCGGGCCAAGGATGTTTTGGCCGACGCAATTCCAAAAGCGGATCTCATTATTATTGATGAAGCCCATCGCGTTTCGCCAAACGGCACGGGCTATAAACGAATTATCGATGATTTCGATAAGAAGGGGAAACCGGAGGCCCAGTTTATGGGGCTGACGGCGTCGCCGGAACGCCGGACCGGCGACCAGCGCGACCAACTCCATCTCGCCTTTGACGCCATCATCGATTGCGCCAATATTGAAACCCTCATCGAAGAGGGCGTGCTGGTACAGCCTGTGTACCGGCCCCATTTTGTGCATGATCTCAATCTGGGCAGCATCGATATCAGCTCCGGCGATTTTCCCGTCGCCAAGCTTGCGCCTGCGATCATCAAGTCGTCGATGATCGACTACGCCATGTGGAGCTATATGGAAGAGCGCGAGAAGATCGCTGGCAAGCCCGTTTCCGCCTGGTTCTGCGCTGATGTCAGCGTTGCGGAAGCCACGCTGGAGCGGATCAAAGCCGCCGGCATCGANGCCGCCATCGTGACGGCCAGCACCCGNATNAACGATCGGATGAAGCTTCTCAAGGCGCATGAAGANGGCGANATTGAAGCGATGGTGTCNGTCGGCGTTCTGGCCGAAGGCTGGGATAANCCTCATTGCAACATCATTGTCCATNTNCGCCCGACCNTGTCCAAGGTTCTGTGGGGNCAATCGGTCGGCCGTGGGCTGCGTTCCGCGCCGGGCAAGGAAAAATGCGTCGTNATCGACGTCAGTTCCAACTGGAGCACGTTCGGACCGGTCGAGAAGCTGGAATGGAGCCTGTGGAGCCATCGTCGGTCCTATATGCAGTTCATGAACCGGTTCAACTGGATCGGTCAGCAGCAGGATGGCGATGACGGCGACAAAACCTTTCTGCTGTGCAAGAACGAGCTGCCCAGCGGCATCCGCTGTTCCCTTATCTATCAAAAGAACGCCTACAAAGACGATACCTGCCCGGTCTGCGGCGTGTATGCGGCGATTGACATCAACAAGGAACAGAAGCTCGACGCCACGCTGACCGAAAACAAGCTGCACCGGTTGTTTTTCGAGCGTGTGCCACGGGTCTACGAAGAAATGGATTTGTCGATCTGGGCAAGCCTTGGCAGATCGGCCTGGCGCAACGCCAACAGCAAGGAACAGGTGTTTTTGTCGTTCTGCATGGCGTTCCAGGTGGTGTCTGGCGAAGCGACGCAGACGGAATCCGAATATTGGGATGGCGCCTTGAAAGCCGAGGCGGAAATCCGCCGCTATCTGGTGAAAAACAAAATCCAGGTCGTGAAACAAAGCGATTTCAACCTGTCGCTGATCGCCGACGGTATGCTGGCCGGTACTAAAATTCGCACGCTTCAGGCGCATTACGGCATCTCCCTGTGCGGCGAGGTGTTTAAAACCGAGGACCGGGAAGAATGCGAACGTAAATACCAGAAAGCGATCCGCATCGCCGAGCGTATTTCGATCATCGGCTGCTCGGCGCAGGACAATCTGCCGTACTTCAACGCCTCCGAGTATCTGGCGACGATCTAGTTGGTTCTCGCCGTCAGGCGTCGTCAAACCTGAAAAGCGACATGTTGCGCGCCCGGACGTCAAAGTTCAGCGCTTTGTTCAGCGGCGCGTGCGCCCGTTGCAGGCAATTCGGGCGCTCGCAAAGATAACAGTTTACGCCGACCGGCGTTGGTTTTGGCGTTTCAATATTGTGGTGATCGGCATAGGTCAGCCGCGGCGCGTAGGCGATGTCGCAGCCCAATCCGATCGCCAGTTTTTGTTCTGGCGCGTCGAAGGTGCCGTCGGATCGGCTGACCATCTTGGCGATGGAAAAATAGGTCGTTTCGTCGGGCATTTGAATAATCTGCGTATGCACCCGACCGGGGCTTTGGAAGCATTCGTGAATATTCCAGAGCGGGCAGGCGCCGCCAAATTTTGAAAAATGAAACCGCCCCGCGCTGAAGCGCTTCGATACATTGCCCGCAATATCCATCCGTACGAAGAAAAACGGAATGCCGCGCGCATCGGGTTTTTGCAGGGTGGTCAGGCGATGCGCCGTCTGCTCAAAGCTGGTCCCGAAACGGCGGGACAGTAACTCAACATCGTAGCGCGTTTTTTCCGCCTCTTGTAAAAAGCGGTCATAGGGCATCAGCAGGGCGGCCGCAAAATAGTTTGCAAGACTAGTGCGGCACAGGCCCTCGGCGTCCGGGCCGGGCAGTTTCGCCGCCTTTACAATCCCGTCGATGAGGGGTCGGTGTTCCAGCATGCCAATCTGGAACGCCAGTTGAAACCGGCGCCCGGACTGGCGCAACAATTCGGATAAATTGATCCGCCGTGCGTGCCGGTCGAAATACCGCAGCATCTGCGGCATGATGTCGATGGGTACAACGCGTACCTGAATGCCGTGTTTTTCGCTCAGGCGGTCGGTCAGCACCGCCGGTTTGGCGCCCTCGTCCAGTCCCAGCTCGGCGGAAAGTTCGGCGGCGATACGGTCGAGGTCCGGGATGAAATTCTGCGTCGCCTGAAAGAAGTGGCGGACGCTCTCCACCGCCTCGGCGGATTGCTCCAGCAATTCCATTTTTTCGCGATCGCCCGCCAGCACGTCGCCGCGCATGGAGAGATCGCGGTACTTTCCATAGAGCTTCAGGAGCGCCTTCGCCGCGTTCGGGCTGGCGGAGACCAGCTCTTCGGCCTCCGCTTTTGAGACGGGCGCGTCCTGAAACATCGGCGCGCGCAACGTCTCATAGACTTCCGCGACGATATGGGCGTCTGATTGTCCGGTAAAGTTGGCGATGTCGAAGTCGTAGCGTTCGGCCATGGACAGCAACACCTTGGCGCTCATCGCGCGCTGGTTGCGCTCCATGAGATTCAGGTAAGAGGCTGAAATGCCGAGATCATCGGCCATTCTTGTCTGGGTCAGGCCGAGGGTTTGACGAAATCGCCGAAGCCGGTGACCCACGATAAGCTTTTGTTTTCTTACGGTCATATTTACATGCTTTACATTTTACAATAAATTAAATTTTCAATTTTTACATAAATACCCATATTTTATAGTAACTTATAGAGAAATCGTTATTTTTGTAAATGAAGTAATGGTTTTGAAATAAGGAAAACAACAATGTCCTACTCCCAAATTCTCGGTGAACTGGAACGACGTTATCCAGATGGCGCCCCTGCCGGCATCAATCTCGAAGATCTTGCGCAACTCAAGGTGCAGAACACCTTTAACACGCATCTCGATATTGCGCGGTCCATGGCGACAATCATGCGCGCCGACATGGCGGCCTATGACGCCGACAGCAGCAAGTTCACGCAATCGCTCGGGTGTTGGTCCGGTTTTCATGCGCAACAAATGATGCGTTCGGTCAAACGCCAGAAAGGCACGCTCGAGGGCGCCTATGTTTATCTGTCCGGCTGGATGGTGGCCGGGTTGCGCAACCGGTTTGGTCATCTTCCCGATCAAAGCGTGCATGAAAAGACCGCCGTTGTTGATCTGGTTCAGGAAATCTACACCTCCCTTCGCCAGGCGGATGAAGTGGATCTCAATGATCTTTTCGCAGAACTGAAAACGACGGATGACCGGGATGCGGTGATCGCGAAGATCGACGGGTTCGAATCTTATGTCCGTCCGATTATCGCCGATATCGACGCTGGTTTTGGCAATGTCCACGCCACCTATATATTGGCCAAGGAGCTCATCAAGGCGGGCGCTTGCTGTCTGCAGCTTGAAAATCAGGTGTCCGACGCCAAGCAATGTGGGCATCAGGACGGCAAAGTGACCGTGCCGCGCGAAGACTTTATTGAAAAATTACGCGCCCTCCGCATGGCGTTTGAAGAACTGGGCGTTGAAGACGGCGTCATCGTTGCGCGCACCGATAGCCTCGGCGCTGGCCTGACCGAGAAAATCCCGGTCTCCAACGGCGTGGACGATCTGGCGGCCGAATATATCAAATGGATCGAGACGGAAGACGTGACGAGCGCCAATCCGCTTCGCAATGGCGAAGTGGCGTTCCAGCGCGACGGTCGGCTTCAGAAACCCTCGCGTTTGCCAAACGGCCTGTATTGCTTCAAGGAAGGGTCCGGCGAAGATCGCGTTGTCGAGGATTGCATCGCCGTGCTCAGCGACGGCGCCGCGGATTTGCTGTGGATTGAAACCGATACGCCAAATGTCTCGAAAATCGCGGGCATGGTGAACCGAATTCGCGAAGCCGCGCCCCATGCGAAGCTGACCTACAACAACTCCCCCAGCTTCAACTGGACCCTGAATCTGCGCAAACAGGTTCGTGAAGAATGGATCGCCGCAGACAAGATCACGGCGGCGGATTATCCCGATGATAACCGTCTTATGTCCGCTACCTATGATTCCGATGCGCTTGGCGTCGAGGCCGATGCGCGGCTGCGGGCGTTCCAGACCGATATCGCGCGCGACGCTGGCGTGTTCCACAATCTGATCACCCTGCCGACCTTCCACATGACCGCCAAGTTCATGGACGATCTGTCGAAGGGCTATTTCGGCGAAGACAAAATGCTGGCCTATGTCCGCAATATCCAACGCGAAGAAATTCGCGACGGCGTGTCCGCGGTCAAGCATCAGCACGAAGTCGGGTCTGATCTGGGCGATAACTTCAAGGAAATGACCGGCGGCGAACGGGCTCTCAAGGCCGGCGGCGCGCATAACACAATGAACCAGTTCGAAAACGCCGCATAGCGCATTGGCGTGCTGGTGGCGGGATACAATACCGTCCGCCACCGGTGCGCCCTTCGCCGGCGAACCCGTTGCGCATGTCGCGAATCGGGTTTTCAAGGTGACTACCCTGAAACTTGGTCGCCCTGGAAACGGGGTGGCCACTTTTTTGTGCTCAGAAAGTCGGTACGTCGATTGCTCTTCCGAAAGGTCGGCGTAGATATTTTGCGGGCTCTTTTCTCAGCCTTTTTCATTAATAATATGAAGGCCAGTTGGAAGCCTGGCGCTTGATTGGCATTTCGGCCTGCGTCGAGCGAACCAGGCTGCGGTCTAGGAGAATTAACGATGGATATGGATTTACGCGGGCGTCGCCGCGAATGCCCTTGACGATGGCGGTTTCTATACGGCTCAATCGATCAATCTGAAATTAAGGCCACGCCAATGTGCAAATTTGGCGTGGCCTTAATTTTTATGGTTGGCGCTTTGTCAGATTTGTAGACAGATTACGCGGCTTTGCGTCGTCGTGCGGTGTAGCCCAGCCCTAGAAGAACTAGGCCAAAGAGCGCAAGAGAACCCGGTTCTGGCACTGTATTATTACCAAAATTAAAGACGCCTTGCGTTCCTGAATCAGCCGGTGTCGCGATGTCCTCAAATATGAGGCTTAGCCGCCAATCGCCGTTTTCCGCGCTAATAAAATCAAATTCAAATATTTGACCTGGATTAAAATCAAATATGAAATCGTCGCCATCAATCGACGTGATATTTCCGTCAAGGCCAGAAACCGTCCCATTCAGGCTAAGGTCGAGAGCACCATCAAACGGGTTGGGGATTTCACCGAGGAGCAGCGATCCCGGATCGACCAGAAAGTTAGCGGTTCCCGCCGCAAAAGGCGTGAAGTTCGAGTAATAATCAAAATTTTCGACCATGCCGAGTTGGACATTCGATATGTCTTGAGACACGTCGCTAATTTCCGCCTCCTTCGCACCGATTTCCGCCAGCCGAATTAAATTACTTAATTTGGCCGTCTTCGCATGGCGGTCTATTTGTTCTTGTATCTGCTGAAGCGCCGCTGCTTCTGAGGCCCTCGCATCGTCAGCGGCGCTTTGGGCTGTTCCTAGTTCCGCTGATTTGTTGTCTACGAGCGTCGTCAAATTGGAGATTTCCTGGGCAAGTTTTTTGAGGGTGATGGTTTTGAATTTCAATTCCTCCAGTGTGCTCTCGGGAAGGCTGAAGGCTTGCTTGCGTAATCGGATAGCGTCTCTCAGATTTTCGTTCAGATCATTTAATTCATCTTCCAACGTGGTCAAATTTGGTACTCTTATCTTCTCTTTTTTGTCGATAACGTCTAATTGAAGTTGTTTGTCAGTCGCCAATTCCTCAGTTTTAAGGATAGCGAGGTCAAGCGCGGCATCATGATTTTCCGTTAGAAGGTCTAACTCAGCACCTAAAGTCAGGATTAAAAACTTATTCCTTTTTAAGCTCGCTTCTTCCTTTTCATTCAGTGGAGCTAATTGGATTTTCGCCGTCGCCGCGCCGGTGCAATCAACTGAACAGTCACCAGTGAAATTCAGAACAACCGCGTGGGCATTGTTTATGGTCAAGCCAGCGACAAGAACGCCGATGAATGCGAAATATTTCATACTTCCCCCTGAGAAACGCTAAGATCTAAAATGACGCAATGTTCGTGCCAATATAGAAATTGAAGAGGCGGCAACATCTTTTAGGTGTCGTATAGCATGAGGCTGCTCAGGCTGTAAAAATTTTCGACAGTTCAACTTTTAGGGTGAGGTTGAAATCGCGGAGGGTTTTTTATAAAAATTATTAATTTCAATTGGTTATGAAATATTCCGCTGATTCATTCACCAAAACGTGATTGTATAAAATTCCGGCACATTCAATGTCGCCGCTCCCCAACCGGATTCCCCATTCACCCTTTCTTCCTATTCGCATGGGATTTAAGAATAAGTCTTCACGTAGAACAGAGGGAGGCGACGATGGATCTCGCGTTGCAAGGGCGTGTTGCGCTGGTGACGGGCGGCGGTCGGGGTATTGGTCGGGCGGTGTGTCTGGCCTTGGCGGCGAACGGCGTTGATGTCGCTTTGTGCGGGCGGACGCTGGAGACT